>JANQPS010000388.1 GCA_028285365.1 Thermoanaerobaculia bacterium
TCCTCTCCTGCTACCTGACTCCTTCGGCGCTTTCTTTGCATCCTGCCTTGCCCCTGAGGCTTCAGTCGCCGACTCTCCGCTCTCACGGCGCGCCTCGTGCTTGCGTTTCCCTTTACTACCCTCTATCATGCCCTTAACTCGAGCTTTCCGAAGCGCCGCGCGAAGGCCACCTGCTCGTCGCGCTCGAGGTGCTGTTCAGGAAAGATCAGCAGCGCGTGCTCGAGCCAGGCCTCGTAGAGGAGTGTGAAGTCCTCCTCGCACAGGTTTGCGAGACGGACTCCGGTGACGACGGCGCCAAACGTCACGGACGGTAGCGGTTCGATCTCGAAGTGCTGGGACACGGTCTCACGATTGTCTCATGGCTGTCTCAGGGCTTCTCATGGGGCCGTTCCTGGCACGCTCGATTCGTCAGACGGCGAGCTCAGCGGTCGGCGTGCTCTCGTCCTCTAGCGAACCCGGCAGCGAGGCGGTCGAAGTCGGGATCCCCCTTCAACGGAGCAAAGAAGGACTCCGCCGCAGGATCGAAGCTGTCCCACCACTCGGCGTCGAGGAGGCGCTGCAGCAACCGCAGAGTCTCCTGTTTCTCGCCTTCGCTGATGGCGACCCGAGCCAGGTTGGCGACGCTCTCGAGCGTTTCGTAGTTGGTCGGTCCCAAGGCGACTTCGTAGATGGACAGCGCTCGCTCGAAAGCCTGGCGCGCGGAACCCATGTCGCCGGCTAAGGCGTGCACGATTGCCAGCGATTCGAGCACGTCGGCGGTACGCGGATGATTCTCGCCAACGGAGCCTTCGCGGATGGCGAGTGCCCGCTCCAGGAGCTCTCGCGCGCGATCGAGCTCACCCGCGTCGCGGAGGTTGCGACCCAGGTTGAAGAGGCTGAAGGCGGTGGTGGGATGGTCCTCTCCGTAGACGTCGATGCGGATCTGGAGCGAGCGTTCGAGGAGCGTTCGAGCTTCCTCACCCCGCCCCAGGTTTTCCATGGTGATGGCGATGCTGTCGAGCAGGTTGGCGACCTTGGGGTGTTGGGGGCCGAGCGCTGCCTCTTCGATGTCGAGACTCTGCTGGTAGAGCTCGAGAGCGCTCTCGTTGTCACCCGACCCGGCGTGAGCGATGCCTAGATTGTGGAGATAGTCGGCGGTTGCCAATGGGTGCTCGCCGGCGTCGACCAGGCTGAGAGCTTCGCCGATCGCCTCCTTGGCTTCCTCGAAGCGGTCAGTGCGCCAATGCAGCATCCCGAGCGCGTTGAGCGCATTGGCCTCTTCGAGCGCATCGCCCGCATCTCGCGCAAGGCGGCGCGCCTGATCAAGACGGTCGATGGCGTCGTCGTAGTCGGCGAGCTCGGCCAGGGTACGCCCGAGATGGATCAGCGTGTTGGAGGCGCTCGAGCTACCAGGGTTCTCGATCTCGAGAGCGGTGGCCTGTTCGAGGAGTGGTCGCGACTCCTGGAGCAGTCCCAGGGATCGATAGACACGACCCATGGTCGTCAGGAGACGAGCCTTCACTTCCGGCTCGTCTTCCAGCTGCCCTTCGATCTCGGCGACGCCGGCACGCAGGATGTCTTCCGCGGTCACCGTGGCGCCGAGGTTTTGTTCAGGGTCGGCGCGATCGAACATGCCGACGAGAAACTCGGAAACGCGCTCTGAAGTCGCCGCCTCCTGCTGAGCGTGAGCCTCGGCGAGTCGCGCCCTGCGCAGGCCGATCGACGTGCTGATGACGGCGCCCACCAGCGTCAGCAGGACAACAGAAGCGGCTGTGACTGCAACGGCGTGACGACGCACGAACTTGGACAGGCGATAGGTCGTGCTGGGCGGACTCGCCTGGACGGGCTCGTCCTCGAGGTGCCGGCGAATGTCGGCAGCCAGCTCGGAAGGTGATCCGTAGCGGCGGTGGCGCTCCTTCTCGAGCGCCTTCATGACGATCCAGTCGAGATCGCCACGCAGGTGTCGTTTGAGGCTCTTGACGTCGGTTCGGCGCTTGCGGGCCAGTTCGTCGAGGTCGGAGTCGAGCCCGGTCAGCCTCGTGCTCGGTCGTTTCGGTTGCCGCTCCTTGAGAGACTGCTGCCAGGACGTCGAAATGACTCCTTCTCCGGTCTCGAGCTCGAGGGGGCGCACGCCGACGAGCAGCTCGTACAGCAGAACACCGAGCGAATAGACGTCGCTGCGAGTGTCGACGTCAAGGACCGACGGGTCGGCCTGTTCGGGCGACATGTAGGCTGGCGTTCCGACGGTACTGCCGAGTCTCGTGGTCGTCGCATCGGCCACGAGCGGTTGGAGGAGAGCCTTGGCGACCCCGAAGTCGATGATCTTCGGGAGGGGTCGGTCACCCTGCAAGGTCACGATGATGTTCGACGGCTTGAGGTCTCGGTGGATGATGCCTTTGTGATGGGCATGTTGTACCCCGTCGCAGACGTCCATGAACAGTCTGAGGCGCTCTTCGGTTCCGAGTCGTCGGTGGTCGCAGAAGTCGGTGATCGGGTCGCCCCGAACCAACTCCATGACGAAGTAGGGGCTGCCGTCCTCCGAACTGCCTCCATCGAAGACCCTGGCGATACTGCTGTGGTTCATGAGCGCCAGGGCCTGGCGCTCGGACTCGAACCGGGCAGCGACCTGCCTCCCGCCGAGGTCGGGCTTGATGATCTTGACGGCGACCTCTCGTCGCACCGGTTGTGATTGTTCCGCCCGCCAGACCTCACCCATGCCGCCGGTGCCTAGGAGCTCGAACAGACGGTAGGGTCCCAGCTGGCGCTCGCCGGTCGTGCGCGGTGGAGCCACCCCGGTCTCGATCTGGCTGGCCTCGAGCCGGTCGAACAGCGCTCCTCCCATGGCTCCGCCGGTCGCCAGGAAGTCGTCGAGACTGTCCTCGTCACCAGACGCTGCAGTTCTCAGGGCTTCGAGCAGATCGACGTTGTTTCCCGCGACGGAGCGCAGGAGGGAGTCGCGCGCCTCGGGCTCGAGCTCCCGAGCGCGTTCGAGCAGTTCCCTGTGTTTTCCTTCTGCCTGGCTCAACGGTCGACTCGGGGGTCGCGCCACGCCTCGACGTCGGTGCCGGGTGGCTTGGTCGATAGTAGCGCCTCGGCAGAAGACGCTGCGTTGGAACGTTCCAAGACGCCTCGAGGCACTCGAGAGCGACTATGCTGCTTCAGCTGTGCGATTCGATGAGCTCCAGGAGATTCTCGAAGACGCTGAGTCGTGGCCGCCAGAAGAGCGCGACGAGAGACTCCGCCGTCGTTGCGGTGGAGACGACGGCCTTCTCGACGAAGCTCGGTCTCTGCTTGCCGCACTCGACGAAGACCACGCGCTGATCGACGAGCCGGATCCGGATCGCTGGCTGGCCAACGCGGGCTCCTCGTTCGAACAGGCGGCCGCGAGACTGGGCGAGACGATCGACGGTTATGAGCTCCTTGCGGTTCTCGGCGCAGGTGGCATGGGGGTCGTCTACCGTGCCGGGCAGCTGGAGCCCGTCGAACGAAGTGTTGCTCTCAAGCTGATCAGACCAGGCCTGGCGAGCGCGGAGGCGCTCCGACGTTTCGACGCCGAGCGCCAGACTCTGGCTGCACTGGACCATCCCGGCATCTGTCGTCTCTACGACGCCGGCGTGGCCAATGACGGTGCGCCGTACTTCGTCATGGAACTGGTGGAAGGCGAGCCGGTGCACGACTTTTGTGATCGACACAGGCTCACGATCGACGAGCGCATGGAGCTCGGAGCCTCGATCTGCCGGGCGGTCCATCACGCGCATCTGCGTGGTGTCATTCATCGTGATCTCAAGCCGTCCAACGTGTTGGTGGGGCTGGAGGAGGACGGAGAGGACGACCTCGGCGAAGGCTCGTCGGGGAGTGCCTCGGTTTCGCGGGTCGTGAAGTGCCGGCCGAAGGTCATCGACTTCGGCATCGCAAAGGCGATCGCGCCCTCGACGGCAAAGGAGCAGACGATAGCGGGTGGCGTGCTCGGCACCCTGGAGACCATGAGTCCGGAGCAGGCGCGCTCGTCCAGCGACGTCGACATCCGCACGGACGTCTACTCGCTCGGCGCGCTCCTGCACCGTGTGATCGTCGGCGTCTATCCGCGCTCCAGGCGGGCGCTCGACAGTGGTGATCGGGAAACGGTCAGGCAGAGCATCTGGGAAGACGAGCCGTCGCGCCCCAGTACGCGGGCTGATGCGTGGCACGATGCCGATCCCGTGGCGAGCTACGGACTTACGTTCGCCGAACTGCGAGAGCGGGTCCACGGTGACCTCGACTGGATCCTGCTCAAGGCGCTCGCCGTCGACCCCGACGAGCGCTACCAGTCGGCGCTGGAGCTGGCGAGCGACCTGGAGAGGTCGCTGCGTGGTGAGGACATCGAAGCCGGTCCGCAGTCGTGGTGGTTGCGTACGCGCAAGTTCGTGCGCAGAAATCGAATGCCGGTAGCGCTGAGCTCGGCGTTGGTCGTCGTTCTTCTCGTGGGTGCTCTGGTCGCCGGGGTTCAGTCTTTTCGACTGGCCACGGCGCTCGACGAATCGACGCGTCAGCGAGACGAGGCGCGGGCCGTGGCGACCTTCATGCGGCAGCTCTTTCGTGCGTCCGATCCGACGCTGCAGGGCGCTAGCTCCGAAGAACCGACCGCTAGAGACCTCCTGGATCGAGGCACCGAGAGGATCCGCTCTGATCTCGAAGAACTACCCGAGACACGGGCGGCGCTGCTCCAGGCGATCGGCGAGTCTTACCTCGGTCTCGACCGTCTGGACGACGCCGACGAGACGCTGAGCGAAGCGCTCGAGCTTCGCGAGGAGGCTGGCGTATCGGGGTCGGAGCTCGCCGAGTCCTTGAGAGGGCTTTCGCAGCTACGCCTCGATCAGTATCGCTTCGAGGAATCGGTGGATCTGGCCGAGCGGGCGCTGCAGTTGATCGACGAAGAAGTCGATCCAGGGCTCGCGGTACGGCTTCAGACATCGAGGGCGTTTGCTCTCGAGCAGTTGGCTCGCCACGACGAAGCCCGCTCCGCCTATGAGATCGCCACGCGCCTGGCTCAGGACCTTCCAGAGGTCGATTCGTTGCGGTTGTCACTGGCTCAGTCGTATGCCCAGTTCAGGGTGGCTCTCGGCGATCACGACGGCGCTGCCGAGCTGCTCGAGGACGTCGTCGCTCTCCTTCGGCGCCGCCAGGCGAGCCGGGCTTCCGTAGCGCTCGCTCTTCAGCGGCTCGCCAACGCCTATCGTGAAGCAGGGCGATATCCCGAAGGGGTTTCGACCCTGCGCGAGAGTCTGATGCTGGCGACCCAGGCTCTCGGTGCGGGCCACGAAACGACGATCATCATCCGCTCGGGCCTGGCCCTGGACCTCAACAACACGAGCGCGTTCGACGAGGCGCTCGAGCACCACCTCGAGAATCTGGAGTTGTTGCGCGAGAAGCACGGCGACGATCATCCGCTCGTCGCACTGACTCTCAACAATCTCGGGCTCACGCAGTACGCGCTCTCGTTACTAGACGAGGCCGAAGCGACCTTCCGCGAGGCTCTCGCCATTCAGGAGAGGTTGGTGGGATCAGACCATCCCAACCTCGCCTATCACCAGACGAATCTGGCGCGCGTTTTTCATGATCGTGGTCAGCTGGCCCTTGCCGAACCGCTCTATCGTGAGGCTCTTGCCATTCGCAAGGCGGGATTGCCCGAGGATCATCCGGCGCTGTCGGACACCCTGGTCTGGCTCGGGGCTCTGCTCGTCGACGATGACCGCGCCCAGGAGGCCCTGCCGCTGCTCGAGCAGGGAGTGGCGATTCGCGCGCGGGGGAGTGAAGACGACAACTGGCGACTCGTCGAGGCGCGCAGCTGGCTGGGTGTCTGCCTGGCCCAGCTGGGTCGTATTGACGAGGCCCGCCCGATGGTGGTGCGGTCGTACCAGGTCCTGCTCGAGAACCGGGGTGAACGCTGGCGACGCACGCGCTGGGCGCTCGAGCGCGTCGTGCGTTTCCACATGGTGGCGGGTGAGCCTCAGCAGGCTGAAGAGGCGCTGGACGAGCTTCGGCGTCGCTACGGCGACGACGCGCTGCGCAACGTCTGAGCGCCGTCTCCCAGCTCGCGCTTGAGCCACGCGCGCGCAAGGTTCCACTGCCGGTTGACCGTGCGCGGTGAGATCTCGAGTGCTTCGGCGACTTCGTCGATGCTGAAGCCGACGAAGTGGCGGAGTTTGACCACTCGACCCAGCTCGGGCGACGTCTCGTCGAGTCGTGAGATGACGTCGTTGAGAACGAGGAGCTCTTCGGACTGTTGCGAGTCCGGAGTCATCAGATCCGAGAGCGGTTCCGCCTCCTCGCCGCCTCCTCGCTTCTGGCGCACTCGGGCTCTTGCCGCATCGACCAGAACTCGCCGCATCGCTTCGGCGGCAGCGGCGAAGAAGTGTGCACGATTCTCGAATCGAATGCCTTCGGGACCGAGGAGTCTCAGGTAGGCCTCGTGGACCAATGCAGTCGGCTGCAGCGTGTGACTGACGCGCTCGGAGCGCATACGTGAACGAGCGATCATCCGCAGCTCGTCATAGACCGCCTGGAACAGCTCGTCTTGTGCACCGTCGACGCCTTCTGCAGCGCGTCCGAGCAGCAGACTGATTTCCGGGTCGTGTGGGGTTTGCGTCATGTGGTGATGCTGGCCGGGGCTCGATCGCGAGTGCTGGATCGCGCGCGCTCTGCGGTTTGTGGGACGCGGCTTGTGGGACCTCGAACTCCACCAGATGGAACGTGATCCCTCAAGTCATTCGGAGCTCGTGCTCTCGAGGACGCGTGAAGTTCCCGAAAGTTTTTGGCGCGCCGGCGACCTGGTCGTCGCATGGACCGTCGAGTGGCCGGGGACTCGGCCGGTTTTGGGAGGGTTTGTCCATGAAGTGTTTGTGCTGGTCCAGCAACGAGAAGGGGACGGCGAGGGTTGCTGATCACTCGTCTGGGGTTGGGGTGCGGAGCCGTGGGTCGGCTTCCTTGTGGATGTTCGAGTCGTGCTCGAGAGGTTCTTCGCTGCGCTCAGAACGACGGAGGAAGAAAGGCTCAGAACGAGGGAGGAAGGAAGGCTCTGAGCCCTCCCTCTTCTGTCACTCTGAGCCGCAGGCGAAGAGTCCCTCGACGTCGTTGCAAACCCCCACCACGTCACCGACGCGCCTCCACTCACCCATCTGGATGGTCCTCCTCCTACTTTGCCCACTCCTCTCGACGTCGCTCGCCGCTCAGCCGCTCGTCGACCTCGTGGCGTCGGAAGCGATCCGTGTTCAAGCCTGGGACCCACAGACGGCCGGCGTCAACAACACGCGGTTCGGCGAGGCCATTGCGATGGACGAAGACGTGCTGGTCGTCGGTGCGCACCTGGAAGACTCCGCAGCCGGATTCGATACGGGCGCGGTCTACGTCTACGAGCGGGTTGGAGTCGACTGGGTCGAGCGCCAGAAGCTCAGGTCCCCCTTCGAGACCCCGTTCGAGCGGTTCGGCATCTCGGTCGATGTGGCACTCGGCGAAGAGGGTGAGGACTACATCATCGTCGGTGCATCAGGAGCCGGCAGCGGTGCGGCGTACCTCTACAAACGTACCGGCGGTACGGGTGCCTGGCTGCAAGAGAGCACGCTGGACAACTTGAACCCGGACTCAGGCGACCAGTTCGGGCGTGCCGTGGCGATCGACTATTTCCTTCCCCCGAACACCCTCGACGACCTCAAGGTGTTTGTTGCCGCCGTAGGGGCGCCCAACGACCGAGATCCGGTCGGTGGCAGCGGCCAGGAGGGTTCCATCTCCATCTTTCAGCGCTCAGGTGGGCCTCCGACCTGGGGTATCACCCACGAGTTCTTCGGTGAGAACGGGGACCTCCTCGGCGGCGCCGTCGCCATGTCCGGCCCCGACATCGTCGCCGGTATCGAGGGGCTCGACGAGGCGTTCTTCAACGCCGGAGGGGCTCAGGTCTTCAGCCAGCAGAACTTCGACGGCACGGTCTATGTCTATGCCGAGAACTGGTTCCTGATTCCGTCGGATCCGGAGGTCGGAATCGGACTGGGGACGGTGGTGGCCGTCGACAATCGTGGGCCCGGGCCGCCAACCGCAGTTCTCGGTGCCCCGCTCGACGACACCGAGGCCAACAATGCCGGCAAGGTGCTCGTCTTCGATCTGACTCTAGGAGGGGTCGGCACGACCCGAATCGAGTCGGCCACGATCTTTCCCGATCCGGTGCCCGGTGCTTTTGGAACCTCGGTGGCGATCTCGGGTGACCTCCTCGCGGTAGGCGCACCGGGGACGGGTATCGACGGGACGGTGTTCCTCTACGAGCGTGGTGCGAGCACGGCCGAGTGGAATTCCGTCGGCAGCCTCACTCCGCCAGCTCTCGGTCCCCCGTTTCTCAGCTGCACGGGGGGCGACACCGTGGCTGCCTATGGCCTGACTGTGGCGATGGGGTGCCCGTCGGGACAGCTCATCGACGAGAGTGTCTTCATCTACACCGGGAGCGTGATGTTCTTCGACGGCTTCGAGACCGGCAACATTACGGAGTGGTCCGAGTCGCTGCCCTGATCGTCTCGAGAAGTCGAGAGTCTCGCGGCGCTTGAAACATCTGGCGGGTTTTGGCGTTTCTCTCCTATATAGATTAGGAGAGAGGCAATGACCCCACAAGCTGACGTACTCCCAGGGACCCTGGATCTCCTGATTCTCAAGGCCGTGTCGCTCGGTCCGATTCACGGCTACGGGGTGCTGCTGCGCATTCAGCAGCTGTCTCGGGGTGCTCTGGAGCTACAGCAGGGCGCGCTCTACCCGGCGCTCTATCGCCTGCAGCATCAGGGTCTCATCGAGAGTGAGTGGGGCAAGTCGGAAAACAACCGCAGGGCCAAGTTCTACAGCCTGACGCGTGTGGGTCGCGAGCAGCTCGGGACCGAAGAGTCGGGGTGGAAGCGCCTCGTCGAGGCGATCGACCTGGTCCTGGCCGCTACGCCCGAGGAGGTGGCCTGAAATGACCCACAAGATTCGTTCTGGTGGCTGGTCCGGACTGGTTGCACGCCTGCGCTCGCTCAGGGAAGGTGTGGCGCAGCGAACGGATTTCGAAGCCGAGATGGAGGAGGAGTTCCGGCACCACATCGAGATGCGCGCCGAAGATCTGGTTGCCGAGGGGATGTTGGCCAAGGACGCACTCACTCAGGCGCGGCGCGAGTTTGGTCTAGTCGAGACCCACAAGGCGACAGCGCGCGCCTCGCGAGGTCTCGATCACGTCGACGAGTTACGCTTCACCTGGCTGGACGTCAAGACGGGCGTCAGGATGCTCACCAAGTATCCGGGGCTGACGGTCGTGGCGGTCCTGGCACTGGCGATCGGTCTTCCGGTCGGCATGCTGCCCAGCCACCTCGCATCGGTGATCGAGGCACCGCTCCCCGAAGACGAGGAGAACCGGATCAGGGCGTTGCGCTACTGGAACCAGCGCACGAGCCTCACCGTGGAGCCCACCTCCTGGGAGCTGCAGCGCTGGCAGTCCGAGCTCGAGTCTTACGACGCGCTGGGTGCGGTGACGACCGACCTCTTCAACGTCCAACTTGGTCGTACGGCGTCCGGCTCGGTCTCGCCGTCAGCAGCGGCAGAAGCTTTCTCGGGCGCCCGAATGACGGCGAGCAGCTTCTCCATCTTGGGAGTGCAGCCCATTCTCGGACGCACGCTCTTGCCTGCGGACGAACCCCCGGGAGCGCCTCCTGTTGTCGTACTCGGCGAGCAGCTCTGGGAGAACCGACTCGGAAGCGACTCGGAGGTCGTCGGACAACTCGTCAGCGTGGGAGGGGTGCCGCACACCGTGGTGGGGATCATGCCAGAGGTGTTCGCGTTTCCGATGCGCGAGAAGCTGTGGCTGCCGCTGCAGAGAGAGAACCCCTCGGGTCCTTTCGAAGGCTCTGACCTCTCCTTGATCGGACGCCTCGCAGCGGGCGTCACGACTCAGGAGGCGCAGGCCGAGCTCGACGTCGAAGGCGAGCGACTCGCTTTGCAGTTCCCCGACAGTCACCGACATCTCGAGCCGGAGATCGTGCCGTTTGCCATGGGGTTCACGAACCTATCGAGGGCGGGCCTCGCTGCGGAGCCGGGCTTCTACTTCTTTCAGGGCCTCGGCCTGACGCTGCTTCTCGTGACCTGTCTCAACGTCGCGATGCTGATCTTCGCGCGCACTGCGACGCGCTGGCGCGAGTTGGCAGTGCGCGGCGCCCTGGGTGCGTCGCGGGCACGAGTTCTCTCGCAGATGTTCGCCGAGACCCTCGTGCTCGTCGTCGTTGCGTCCGCGCTGGGTCTCTTGGCCACTGAGTGGCTGCTCGATCGCATTCTGCCGTTTGCGATCTCGGGCGACGTGTCGCTGCCGTATTGGGTCGACCTCGGGGTGACCTGGAACGTCGTCATCTGGACCGTGGGGCTGGCTCTGCTCAGTGCGGTCATAGCCGGAGTGGCGCCGGGTTGGAACGTGACGCGTGAGCAGTTGAGCCATCGCTTGGCCAGTCTCGGCAGCGGTGGTGCCGATCTGCAGTTTGGTCGTCTGACGGGTACGTTGATCGTGGCCGACGTTGCGATCGCCGCGATCGTGATCGTGGTGGCGGCTGGCCTCAGCAACCGACTCGTCGAGACGCTTGGTGACGGGGACGTCGCGATCGCGGCCGAGGAATATCTGACGGCTGAGATCAGATGGCAGGAGTCGACGGCGGCGGTCAAGGTCCAGGACGCCCAGGAGCGGCGAGTCACGGCTCATCGACGTCTGCTGGACCGTTTGCGCGATGACCCTGCTCTGCGCAGTGCAACGATTGCGAGTGGCTTCCCGCGCATGGACCACCCGGGACGGCGCGTCGAGGTCGAAGACTTCGTCTCGAGTGTGCCGCTCGTCGACGACGATGGCGAGCCACTGACCGAAGACGAGCTGATCAGCGAACATGCGGCCTACCGAGTGCGGATCGCGACGATCGACATCGACTACTTCGACGCCCTCGGACAGCCCATCCTCGACGGTCGGAGTTTCGATGCCGCCGATCTCGAACCGGACGCGCCGCTGACCGCCATCGTCGATCAGGCGTTCATCGACGGTGTGCTCGAAGGTCACAATCCGGTAGGTAGGCGCCTGCGGTTCGTGCCGCGAGCCTGGACCGCAGTCGACGATGCGTCACCCTGGTACGAGATCGTCGGTGTGGTTCCTTCACTTGGCCTCAACGTCGTGCGCCCTGAGCCGGACGCCGGGGTCTATCTCGCTGGCGCGCCCGGCGAGATCCGACCGATGCGGATTGCGGTCCATGCCTTCGGCGATCCCGAGGGTTACGTTCCGACTCTGCGAGAGCACCTGCTCGAGGTCGATCCGACAGCGACGCTGATCAAGCCCACTCGCCTCGACAAGGTGCTGCAGAGAGACTGGTACTTCCTCGTTGCCGTCGCTGGAGGCCTCTACCTGCTCGTCGGGGTGCTGGTGGCCCTCGCCGCGAGCGCGATCTTCGCCATGATCACGTTTGCGGTCACTCAGCGCACTCGCGAGATCGGCATCCGCAACGCGCTCGGCGCTTCCAAGAGCAAACTGGTGGGGCTGCTGCTTCGCCGAACCCTCATCCAGCTCGTTCTGGGGACGGCGATTGGTCTGCCTTTCGCTTACGCCGCCGTGCGCACGGGATTTGGCGTCGAAGGCTGGAGCCTCGTGGGTCTTGCGAGCACGGGTCTCGTGGTCATGGTGGTCATTGGCCTCGTGGCCTGCACTGCACCTACGCTCCGCGCGCTGCGGATCGAGCCGACAAAGGCGCTCAGGGTGGACTAACGAGAGTCAGCTCGTCCAGACCGAGTCAGTTCTGCGCGAACCGGCGATCCAGCTCGGACACGAAGTCCTGCACGACGACGATTTCGCCGAGCTGGTCTTCGGGAGGCTCCCACGGTTTGATCAGGACGAAGTGTTGGCCGTCGGGCATGACGTCGTAGTTGCGACCGGTATAGCCAAAGCGATACTTGCCTTCGAAGAGAAGCGTCGGAGTCGACCTCTCGAGGACGGCGTCCGTGACCTCGTAGGCGGCGACCATCATCGAGGAGGAACCGTCGCTGTGTCGCTTCTGGAAGAAGATCTCGTCGGACGAGCGTGACCAGGTGGGGGACTCGCCTCCGTCGACCGAGATCTGGCCCAAGAACCGGCCAACGTCTGGGAACGAGGTCACGAACACCTCGCGCTGGCCGGGCTCGTCCGAGGTGAACGCAAGCCAGCGGCCATCGGGTGAGATCTGCGCCTGCAGCTCATCGTGCTCGGAGTCGAGCAGCGGCTGCGCAGAGTCCGGGTCGTCGATCGGCATGATCCAGAGGTCGAGGTTCGAAGAGATTCCGACCCGGTACACGAGCAGCCTGCCGTCCGGTGAGACCGAAGACGGGAAGCGAGCACCCTGGGTCGCGGCCCTCATGCCGAGGCGAGTGGGCGCCGTGCCGCTCGCTGACGATCTCAGAAAGATGTCCCAGGTGTCGTCATCGAGAGTTGCCGAGTACACGAACCGGTCGCCGTCCGGCAGCCAGCTCGAGTAAGTGTCGGCCCCGGGCTCGAAGGTGAGGCGCGTCGGCTCGCCTGTCTGGAGATCCCAGCGGTGAAGGTCTTCGTTCATCGCCATGGTGCCCAGGCCGAGCGCCGAGCCGTCGGGCGTGACGCGCGGATATCGATAGTGATCGATGGGGATCGGGAGGTCTCGTTCGTTGCCGTCGCGATCCACCATGACCACTTGTGATCGCGCCTCGGTGGTCGCCGAGCTCGGTACGTAGGCGAGGTTTCCGCCAGCGGCGTCGAAGTTGGCAAAGCCGGCGCTCTGAATCTCGAGGTCTTCGAGTACCGGCACCGGCTCACCAACGGGTAGCTGTGTCCGGACATCGAAGCGAGTTGCCCAGAGCACACCCTCGTGAGTGAAGAGCACGTAACCCGGATCCAGATACACCGGCGAAGAGCCGGTGAGGATGTTGGTGCGCTCGCCGGTCTCCAGGGAGAGCACTCCGATCTTGGTGTTGGACGCTCGTCCTATCGAGAACAAGACGTCTCTGCTGGGGAGAAAAGAAGGTGTGTTGAGGGCTACTGCCTCAGGGTCCAGAGTGTCGAGCACTCCGCCGGCTGCATCGACCACTCTGGCTCCGTTCTCGGAGCCCTGGACGATGACGTCGCCGGATCCCCAGTCAGCCTGGAACGTATTCGTGATGCCCAGGGTCACGGTCTGCCCGCCCGATACCGGGATCTTCTTGAGCGCCTGCCCGTTGGCTTCGGAGTAGAGGAGCCACTCTCCGTCAGGCGAGAACGCTTCCGCGATGACAGCTCCCTCCGAGCCGCGAACAGGGGTGATGTCGAGCTCGCCCAGGCTTCGGGTGTAGAGCTGCGAGAACCCGTCGCGGTAGGCGGCAAACGCCAGGGTCCTCCCGTCGGGACTCAAGACCACCCAGACGAAGTTCGTCACGTCCGGAGCCTGGCCGGGCGCTGGGAAGCTCAGGCGCGTGGTCGGTGCCGGCGCTGGCTCGGGCGCGAGTCTCCACCCCAGCCATCCGGCCACGGTGCTCGCGACCAGCAGCGCCGCGACCCACACCCAGGGTCCGAAGCGCGTATCAGTCGAAGGCACGGTCTCTTCGCCCTGACGATCGTGCCATGACTCTTCGAGCTCCAGGCGCGCGTCGGCGATGTGGTGGAACCGTTCGGTGGGCTTCTTGGCCAGGCACCGACGCAGGACCTTGACGATTGGCGCGGGGATCCCCGGTGGCAGTCTGTCCAGAGGCGGCTCGTCTTTGAGAACTGAGGCGAGGATCGACGACGGATCCTCGCCGGTGAAAGCCGCACGTCCGGTGAGCGCTTCGAGCAGACAGACGCCAAACGACCAGACATCGCTCCGCTGATCGACGGCAGCCCGCGAGCCTGCTCGGGTGACATGTAGGCCGGCGTACCGACGATCGCGGCCTCGACCGTTCGGGCGAGCGTTCGCGTCGGTGTCTGACTGGCATCGAGCGCCTGGCCCGAGATCACCTCCGCTGGTTCGTCTTCGAGGGCCTTGGCCAGCCCGAAGTCGAGCACCTTCACCTGGCCGTCGGGTGTGATCTTGACGTTTGCGGGTTTGAGGTCGCGATGCGCGAGTCCACGGTCGTGCGCGGTGGCGAGGCCGTGGGCGATCTGCGAGAAGATCTCGACCGCGTCGTCCAGCTCGAGCGGTCCCTGAGCGAGACGATCGGCCAGGGTCTCCCCTGGGACCAGCTCCATGACGAGAAATGGCTGTCCATCGTGCTGCTCGAAGCCGTAGAGCGTCGCGACGTTCGGATGTTGGAGTGCTGCTAGCGCCCTGGCCTCACGTTCGAAGCGGGTAAGTCTCTCCGAATCCGAGGAAACGTCGGTCGGCAGCACCTTGATCGCGACGCGGCGGTCCACCCGCGGATCGTGCGCTGCCCACACCTCACCCATGCCGCCTTTACCGAGCGGGCCTTCGATCGTGTACGGACCGAGCTGTGAGCCAGGTTCCAGGGGCATTTGAGCGCGAGTCTAGACCAGGGTGGTCTATCGCAGTCTGTGTGTCGGAGCTGATGGCTTCGGCATGCCGTCCACCCTAGTGTCCTGTGCGGAAGATGCGTTGACACAGCGTCGCTTCATCCCGCTGCTCAGCGTTCTCCTCCTCGACAGACTCCCGATATGCCTGCGTCGAGGCGCCTCGATCAGCGGGCGTCTCGACACTCTCTCGTGTCTACGAACTTCCCGCACAGGACACTAGAGGACTCAGAGTCTCTCTTTGAAATCACGGGGCGCCAGGATCTCGAACTCCGTCTCGCTGGCGAGCTCCAGGAGCGCTCGGTCGCCAGTGATCAGAGCTTCTGCTCTGCCCACGTGAGCCAGTTCGACGAACATCTGGTCATGCGGATCGGAGCACTGCGGCAGGTGCCCGAGATCTCCTTTCACGACCACCGTCTCGGCGAACGGAAGACAGGCGGCGAGCGCAGTCTCGACCTCGGCGGTGTTCAACTGGAACTTCGGATAGCCGAGGACTCGAAGGAGTTCGGTCACGGTCTGCTTCGACGCTAGCGGTCGAATCGTGTCCTCGGACCAGGCCTGTCTGAGAAATGTCACGCGACCCTTCTCGAACAGAAGCGCCGACACGACGACTGCCGTGTCGATCACTACCCTCAAGACACCACCCTCAAGACTGGTTCTCGCGGGCCCACTCCACGGCTTCGCGGACGTCGCTCTCGGTGATCCCCAGCTCTTCGAGCTTACGGTGGACCTTGCCTAGGGCATCCAGATCCACCGGCTTGAGCACGATTCGCCCAGCCTCTGCGCTCACCTCGAAATAGCTGCACTCCGGAAACTGCTCGACGATGCGTTTGGGAAGGGTGATCTGGTTCTTGGACGTCATCTTGGCGATCATCGTCAAACTCTAGCAGGAAACAAGGAATCCTTACTTTGCGCTCGTGAACGAACACCTCACCAGACGGCCGAGCCGGGCTCTTCGGGCGCGGTTAGCCTTTGAAGTCGAGAGCCGCTGTGGCGGCGTCCTGGAGCGGCACTGCGACGATCGATTCATCGAGCTGGTAGCTACGGCGCCCCGGATACACGACCAGGAGACGGTCGAGCTCGAGATCCTGCATCGCGGAGCGCATCGAGCGGGTTGTGCCCGGAGCGTCGGCGAACTTGAACTCGAAGCCCAATCGCCGACCTTCATGAAAGACCAGGAGGTCGAGCTCGGCACCGGCGTGGGTCGCCCAGAAGTAAGCGTCGCGCTTGTCGAGCGCTGAGATCACCTGCTCGAGTGCCGCGCCTTCCCACGACGCCCCGAGTTTGGGATGACCGAGAACAGCGTCGAGATTCGGCAGCCGCAGTAGTGCATGGAGCAGGCCGCTGTCGCGAACATAGATCTTGGGCGCTTTGACTTGCCGCTTCTTCAGGTTCTCGAACCAGGGCGGCAGCACGCGTACCATGAAAGCGCCGGAGAGAATGTCGAGGTAGCGCCTGGCGGTGCCTTCGGAGGCTCCGATCGAGCGCCCGAATTCCGAAGCGTTCCAGACCTGGGCGTGGTGGTGAGCGACCATCGTCCAGAATCGTCGCAGTGCCTCGGCGGGGATCCTGATTCCAAGCTGAGGAATGTCCCGCTCCAGGAAGGTCCGAATGAAGTTTTCTCGCCAGTCGACGCTGGCCGCGTCGTCCGGAGCCAGGAAAGAGCGCGGGGACCCTCCTCGATTCCACCACTCGTCACGGCGCTCGTGGCCAACCTCGTCGAGGCTGAAACCGGTCATGTCGACGAAGCCGACGCGTCCGGCGAGTGACTCGCTTGCTCCCCCGACGAGACGAGGTGAAGCGCTCCCTAGAATCAGGAATCGAACCGGTTCTCCCGGCCGGTCGACGAGCACCCGCAGCAGCTCGAGCAGCTCTGGGCGGTTCTGGATCTCATCGATGACGACTAGCCCGGTGAGCGTCTCGAGGACCGTCATGGGAGCCGCGAGGCGTTGCTGATCGACGGGATCTTCGAGATCGAAGAAGGTCGAGTTCTTGTCGCTCGAATAGTGCCGAGCGAGCGTAGTCTTGCCGCACTGGCGCGGACCGAGGAGCGCTACCACCGGATGAACGTCGAAAGCTCGATCCATCGCCGTTTCGTAGCTGGAACGAGCGATCATCGAGCAATTATACTTGAAAATCAGCAGCCTCATGAAGGATTTTCAAGGAAAAGGCTCCTCGTGACTTCGAAAGAGTCTCATCGAAGTTCCAAGGAGTGACGTGATCAGGAACGGCCTGACGCTCGTCCTTCCCGGGCCCTGACTGGCCGTCAGGCGTAAGATTTGCCGCTCATGCAGCTCGAAGCCGGTCGATCCCTCGGTCAGTACACCATCGTGGCGCAACTCGGCGCGGGTGGAATGGGCGAGGTCTATCGCGCCCGCGACTCCAAATTGGATCGTGAGGTTGCGCTCAAGATCCTGCCCGCGGAACTGTCGACAGACGATGAGCGCATCGCGCGTTTCGAGCGTGAGGCCAGGGCGCTTGCTGCGCTGAACCACCCGAACATAGCGACCCTCTACGGCTTCGAAGAAGCCGAAGGGCAACACTTCCTCGTGATGGAGCTGGTCGAGGGTGAAGAGCTGGCTCATCGGTTGGAGCCCGGACCGCTCGCTGAAGCCCAATTGCTCAGCTCGTTCATCGAGATCGCCGAAGGTCTCGAGGCTGCCCACGCGAAAGGTATCGTCCATCGGGACCTCAAACCGGCCAACATCAAGATCGACGACAGTGGGCGCGCGAAGATTCTCGACTTCGGGCTGGCCCTCGCACTCACTCGCGACTCAGACGAGGGTGACCCGCGGGTGTCGAACTCGCCGACACTCACGCTCGCAGCGACGCGGCGTGGGGAAGTCCTCGGAACCGCCGCCTACATGAGTCCTGAGCAGGCCACGGGCCAGGCGGTGGACGAACGAACCGATATCTGGGCGTTTGGTGCCTGTTTGTTCGAATCACTCACTGGCCGCCGCTTGTTCGACGCCACGGACGTG
>JANQPS010000399.1 GCA_028285365.1 Thermoanaerobaculia bacterium
GAGTGGCCTGGTTGACAGGGTCGTCGTCCAGCTCGATGGCGCGTTCGTAGTGCTGGAGGCTGGCTTCGATCTCTCCCCATTGGTAGAGAGTCCGGGCGAGTCGGGACGAGGCATCGGCTTCGGCGGCGCGCTCGCCGAGGCTGCGGGCGCAGTCCAGGGCTTTGTTCAGCGCGTCCGTCGCCTCGCGGTAGGCAAACACCTTCGAGGCGGCGGCCGCCGCTTCGAGCGAAAAGCTGTAACCATTCTCGGCGTCGCCGCCCGCAACGTAGTGAAACGCCAGGTCTTCGACGCGCACGCTTCGGTCGCGCTGGCGTAGTTCGAGAAGTCCGCGAGCAATGCGGGCGTGGATGCGACGCCGGCGGATGGGATTGAGCTCCTCATAGAGGACCTCGCGAATCTTGTCGTGGCTGAAGGAGTAGCTTGTGGGCCCGCTCAGCTGGATGAGCTGGGTCGCCGCCGCTTCGTCGAGTGCATCGAGCAGTGCGTCATCGCTGATGTCGGTGACCGACACGAGCTCGTCGAAGTCGAAGGTCTTGCCCAGGACGGCGGCGCGCTTGAGTGATTCGACGCACGCCTCCGAGACGCGCCCCAGTCGCCCGGAGATTGCTGCCTTGAGAGAGCGGGGAAGCGGCAGGGTGTCGCTGCTCCGGTGTCTCCAGGCGAGATCGTGACGGACCAGTCGGCCCTCGGAAATGAGCGACTTGACCATCTCCTCGACAAAATACGGGTTGCCTTCCGTTTCGCGATGGAGAGTGATCATGAGCTCTTCCGAGACGTCGTCCTGGCCAAGCAGAGTCTTGACCATGCCGGCAGTCTCTTCGGGACAAAAGCGCTCGAGCGTAATGTGGGAGGCGAGCCCGGCTCGCTCCCAGTCGAGCAGGCTCTTCGCGAAGGGGTGTCGCGATTGGAGCTCTGTATCGCGGTAGGTGGCGAGGAACAGTACCGGGCCGAGGTCTGCGCGTCGGAGCAGGGAGTTGAGCAGCTCGACGGTGCCGCCATCCGACCACTGCATGTCGTCGAGGTAGATCAACAGTCGATGAGCCTGCGCGAGCCGACTGATCAGTCGCGCCATCGCATCGAACAGGCGAATGCGATCTTCGGCGGCGTCGGTGTGGACTCGAGTTTCGAAAGGGCCGAGCCGGGCCTCGATCTCCGGAGCGAGCGGACTCAAGATCGAAGCGCCTTCACCGAGGAGCTCCTCGAGGTCTTCCGAGCTGTGCTCGCGAACCAGTCGGCCCAGCGCCTGAACGAAGGGCAGGTAGGGCAGCGTGGCTTCGTTTTCGTAGCAGTCTCCAGAGAGCACCGTTGCGCCGTCGAGCTTTGCTGCTGCGACCACTTCGCGAGCGAGTCTCGATTTGCCGATGCCGGGCTCTCCGGCAACCAGGGCCATGTGCGGCTGTTCGGTCGTGCGATAGGAGTCGAGTAGACGGGCGAGGCTGTTCGACCGACCCACGAGGCGGCCGCGAACCAGTCCGCGCAGGTTGGTTCCGGCGCCGGGTGACTTCGCGGGCGTGAGCTTGCCAGTGACATCCTTGCCAGTGACATCGATGTGCTCGAGCCGTCTGGACAGATCCATCGCGGAGACGAAGCGAGCGCTCGGTGTCTTCTCGAGCAGCTTGAGGATGATCGCGTCGATCTCCGGTGGGACGGTCGCGTTGTGAGTCGACGGCGGGATGACGGGTGCGTGGATGTGCTGAGACACGATCGCCAAGGCGTCGTCTCCGTCGAATGGCGGTTGGCCGCTCACCCACAGGTAGATCATGGCCCCCAGCGAGTAGAGGTCGGCCCGGCCATCGATCTTCTGCCCGAGAGCCTGCTCGGGCGCCATGAAGGTCGGCGTGCCGGCAACACCGCCAGTGGCCGTGATCCGCTCGACTCCGTGGGCGAGAGCGATACCGAGGTCGGTGATCTTGACGATCGGCTCGCCGGTGCCAGTGGCCTTGGTGGCGAGCATCACGTTCGACGGTTTGAGGTCGCGATGCACGAAGCCACGGCCGTGCGCGTGGTCGAGTGCAGCGGCGATCTGGCGGGTGACCGACACGATGTGTTCGAGCGATTCTGGCGGAGCCTCGGCCAGAGTGCCGTCGGCGAGCCACTCCATGACCAGGTACGGGACCCCATCTTCTTCGCCGTAGTCGTAGATCGGAACGATGTTGGGGTGATTGAGTGCCGCGGCTGCCTTGGCTTCGCGCAGGAAGCGCTCCTGCGCGTGGTGATCTCGAAAGCGCCGCGTGGTCTTGACGGCGACAGTCCGCTCGAGCTTTTCGTCCAAGGCCTCCCAGACGACTCCCATACCTCCCGCGGCGACTCGCCTCCTCAGGCGGTAGCGCCCGACCGCGTCACCTGGGGCCGGGCCGCGTTCGTCGAGCTGTTCGGAGAGGAATGCAAGCGCGCCACCGGTCTTCAGGTCCACCTCGGTCGTCGACGCCTCGAACAGACGCGACCTCAACCGTCGAGCGCCTTCGGGACTCTCTCGCTCGAGCTCCTCGAGGAACCGCTCGCGGCTCTCGTCGTCGAGCTCGAGTGCGCGCTGCAGGAGCTTGCGGTCGTGGCGATCGGTCATCCTGGCTCGAGCCCGAAGGGACACACACAACCGGCGGCCCGACTCGCAGGCTGCGTGCTCACCAGGTGCGTGATGGCTGTTCACGCGATCGTACTACGGTGCGCACAGCCTCGATCGCGTTGCCATGGTGCATGGCACCCACGAGTCGGCGAGGAATACTGTTTCTAGGAGAACCGTAGATTAGGCGGTTCTGGTCGGAAGTGGGCTGGTTCGGTCGGGTCCTGTAGTTGGCTCGTAGCTGGGCAGACGCTTGCAGTGATGACAGCACGGCAGGAGACCTGAGGGTGAAGGGAATGGGACTGACGACAAGGACGCTCGGATGGCTCCTGGCGCTCGTGCTGGCCGGCGCGACACCCGGTGCCCCGCTTGAGTTGCAGACCAACGGCGAGCAGGAGGTCCAACCACAACTGGAGTCGCTTCTCGGCACCTACGCCCGTCATCTCGGCTCGCGACAGGCCGTGACCATCACCCTGGACGACGGCCAGCTGAGGGCGCGGGACCCTCGGGGTGGTGGTGGCTTGCTCACCCGCGACGACGGCTTGCGGTTCCGTTTCCCCGGCGGCCAGGTCGTCACGTTTGAGCGAGATCCCGCCGGCGGCGTGGAGAGTCTGGTCGTCAACCGGGGCGCTCGCAGCATGACGTTTTATCGCCTCGAGGACCTCGAGGCGGAGTACGAGAAGCGCGCCGGTGCATCTGGTCCGCACGCGCTCTCGGACGCCATTCTCGCTGGCGACGCGCGCAACGTCCGCAAACTGATCGATGAGGGAGCCGACCTTCGCGAGCTCGACACGCGCCCAGGGGTTGGCGGTCGCAACGGGAGACGTCCTCTCAACTGGGCTGCGATCCAAGACGACGTCGAATCGGTCGCCCTGCTACTCGATGGTGGCGTCGGGGTGGACGAGATCAATCGTTCCGGCATGACTGCTCTTCATCATGCGGCAGAGGCCGGTTCACCAGATGCTGCGCGACTGCTGATCGAGCGCGGTGCGGACCGCGAGCGCAAGACGACTCGCGGACAGACAGCGTTGCAGATCGCGATGCGTCGAGGTCACGAGGACATCGTCGAGCTGCTTCGGACGGCGGATACCGCCGGAGGTGATTGCAGCGAGCCTTGCGCGAAGGTCGAGAGTCTCTACGAGATACCGGAGGTCCTCGGGGACGGGCTCCAGGTCGCAAGCCTTGGGGATGTTGGTGCCAGCCAGAAGCCCATCGACACTCTGCTCGCGGACCTGGAGGTTGGCGTCTACGACAAGGTCGACAGCCTCCTCGTTCTGAAGGACGGCAAGCTCGTCGTGGAACGCTACTTCGGCGATTGGAACGTCACGAAGCCACACCAGATGCAGTCCGTGTCGAAGAGCTTCACCTCGCTGCTCGCCGGAAGCGCCATTCTCCAAGGTCACATCGCAGGTGTCGAGGAACCGCTAGTGAAGTACCTGCTGGATCACCGTGAGCTTCTCACCGATGGTCGCGAGGCGATCACGATCGAGCACCTGCTGACGATGTCGGCCGGCCTCGACTGGAACGAGATGTCGTCGCAGCCGACCGATCCGGAGAACGCGCGTCTTCAGGAAGTCAGGAGTGAAGACTCGGTGGGGTTTACGCTCTCGCGTGAGCTCGTCGACGATCCCGGTTCGGTGTTCAACTACAGCGGCGGCGTGGTCACCGTGTTGGGAGAGGTCGTACGCCACGCAACCGAGTCGGAGCGGCTCCTCGACTACGTCGAGCAGAGCACGCTGGCAACGCTCGAGATGGGTCAGCTAGCGTGGCTGGCTCAGATGGACGGTCGCCAAAACGCAGCCGGAGGCCTGATGCTGCGGCCCCGCGATCTCGCCAAGATCGGCCTGTTGATGCTGCGCGACGGCGTGTGGGATGGCGAACGTCTGTTGCCGGAGGGCTGGGTGGACGCGTCACTCGACAACCACATCGACACCCCGGCCGACTGGGACGAGTACGGCTACCTGTGGTGGGGACGGACCTATCAGAGCGACGGCCACGAGTACTCCGTCGACGCGGCGCGTGGCTGGGGAGGGCAGCTGCTGATTCTCGTGCGCGAGCTCGATCTGGCGGTCGTCATGACCGCAACCAACTTCGCGGCACCAACCGCGCTCGACCCCATGATGACGGGGGTCATCCTGCCAGCGTTCGGGCCGGCCGGCGGTGCGTCCTCCGGATCGCGGTAGGTTCTTCGCTTCGCCCTAAGGGGCTCCGCTCTGAACGACAGGAAGTCCTCGTGTTGGAGTCGGCTTCTCCAATACGACAGCTTCGACGGACGACCAGGAGCAACTCGAACGTTGATGTCACCACGAGCCTCGAGCCCCTCCTTTAGCGAGATGTCCCAGTGCTGACGACGATGCGCCGTGGTAGCCGAGTCGTTCCTACAGGCCCAATCCGTCGTTCAGAGGAGGGCAACTCTCCCGGAGTTGCTTCGACGAAGAACCTCGCGCCTGTCGTCTTGGAGCGCGTCATACCTTTGACGCTGAGCGATCCTCAGGGCTGAGACCACGCCTCGTCGGTACCCGACTCGAAGCCGTCTGCGAAGACGAGATCTGGGTCGATGATTGGCACCCTTCTTGTCGCACGGTTGCCGAGTGCGTCGTCGGCCAGCACCCAAATCTCGGAAGTCATCTGCGGGTCGACGTCGATCGGCTCCGTTACTGCCTGATAGAGCGCGCCGTCGAACGAAGAGTACGCGAGAGCCGGCCCCGAGACGGCGCCGATCGCTTCGATGGCCAACGTGACGTGGCCGCCTCCGTGCGCCGACGTGGTCTGGTCGACCGTGATCATGGGCGGCTCCGTGTCGGCCGCTTCCTCGCCGGTCACGTCGACGGTCGGGGTGATCGTGGCGTCGAGGACACCGTCGCCCGTGGAGTCATAGGTGAGATCGGAGACCGAGTTGCCTGAGATCGTCAGCATCGCGCTGCGTCCGGCGACGAGGTCGAGATCGATATAGCGAATGGCTCGGGTGACGTTGTCGTCCGTTCCCGTGATGAGCTGGATGGCCATCGGGTCGGTTCCCGTCAGGACGTGCACAGTGAAAGTACGGGAGTCCGTGGTTGGGAAGGCGACCATTGAGACGCCTACCCCTAGGCGAAAGCTGACAACACCCGGGATCTCGCCCAGGATCTGATCGGTGTAGAGGATGAGCTCGTTGTTGCTCTGGTCTCGGAGCAAGACGCTCTGCGCGCCTGCGATGAGGAGCTGATGTAGGGGCACGAGTGTGGCGGGCCCCGACTCGGATTTTTCGAGTCGCTGTGGTGAGGCGGTGACGTCTGTGTTGGCAAAGAGATACTCGATGACCTTGTTGTGCACGATCGGGTTGCGCATCATGCCGTTGTGCTCCGAGCCCTCGTCTTCGTCTTCGCTCGAGGAGATCACAGGCCACAAGGTCGCGTCAGGATGGTTGAGGTCGGTGCCACCGTGCCGGCGGACCGCACTGAGTGTCGGGACGGTTCCGTCGCCGCGAGTCAGCTCGAGCTTGGTGATGGGGATCGTGTTGCAGAGGACAAATCCGAATTTGCAATACGTGAAGTTCTGAGCCCGTACCTGGCCGATGGTCAGCGAGCCGTGCTGCTCCCCGTAGATGTGGAAGTAGCCGACGCTGGTGGTATCAAAGCTCCAATCGTCCTGTCCGGGGTTGCCGTGGAATGTCTCGCCGGTGGAGCCGGGTGTAAAGGACGATCCGTAGACGGCATCGGCGACCTCGATCAGGCGATCGTGTGTAAAGGTCTCGTCGTCGACGCCGTCACCGTCGAGATCTCGACCGTCTTCGACCAGGGGTGGCAAGACGGCGAGGGTGGCCGTGTAGACGCGCGACGGAATGAGCTGGTGAGCACCGTCGAAGGACCCGAGGATGTGCTTGATGGTCGAGTCCAGGACGTGATACACCCCGAATGCGCCCGTATCGAGGACGTTGTACATCTTGGGAGCACCCAGCCACGGGGCGCCAATGGTGATCAAACGCTTGGGACGGTCTGCGGCGCTCTGGTCGAGGATCGAGCGGCGTGCCAGCAGGCTGCCCATGCTGTGAGTGACGGTGTTCACCTCTCTTTCGGGATGAAAGCTGCGGACGCAGCCGAGGTAGTCACGGAGGCGATCCGCGTTGTGCGCGTTGTCGCGGCGCCAGTCATAGGGGAAGAGGAAAAGCTCCGGCGTCGGTGCATCGACGCCTTGGATGACATCGCAGCCGGCTTCCGTGAGGCGCGAGGGTACGAAGGTCCCGGATTCGTTGGTGGTTTCGTACAGATGGAGGCCGATGTCGTTCGTGAGATAGTCGACGAAGGGGCCGTAGATGGGTTTGATCTCGAAGCCTTGAAACTCGGCGCCGGCTCGGATCGGCCGCGTGGCGACGATGTCGAATTGATCGGGATCGTCCTCGGGATGAAGACTCAGATCACCATGGTGGGTGCTTCCGACCCCGGGCCAGAGCTCGCGGTCGTTGGCTTGGTCGTAGAGCACGCTGCCTGCGACCCCGGGCACGAAGACGACCGGCTTTGGTGAGGAACGACGGGCCCTCGTTCGAGTTGCGTTGCTGTCGGACCAGGCCGCGATCACCTGGAGTCCTCGCGTAGCGAGGTCGGGAGTCACGGTAGACGATCCGATCGTCGTTGCGCTCTCGAAGGTGCCTCCGTTGTCATAGCTCGACCTGAAGCGGATGTCGTCGACACCCTGCAGCCAGGCCACCGAGACGAGGCCCGGTAGGGCGACGATTGCCGAGAAGCGATTGACGGACGTCGAGGCGTTGAGCACGGTGGGCGAGCTGAAAGAGATTCCGCGGTTGTAGCTGGATCGGAAGTGCACGTCGTACGGTGTGTCTCCGCCGGGCGGGACGACGGTCGACGTGTTCGCTTCCTTGAACGAGACGAGGTAGACACTGTCGCCGACGGTGGCAAGCGCGGGCCAAAACTCGGAGCCAGCCAGTGTCTGAGCGCCGAAGAACGTCTCGCCACCGTCGTAGCTGCGGCGCAGGAACAGCCCGATACCACCGCTCCATGCCACGTACACCGACTGTCCAGCGGCTGCAATGCCGAAATGGGTGAACCCCCCGGTGTTCATGTGCTCGATGCTCGAGAGGGAGTCACCGAAGTCGGTGCTGGTGCGCAACAACAGGTCGTAGCCGCTTCCCGTGTCCCCGGCGAATAGGAGATACAGCCGGTTGTCGTCGAAGACGAGTCGAGGTTGACGGCTGTTGCTGAAGTCGGCGCCGCCGTCGACGTCTTCTACACTCGAAAAACTCTCGCCGTGGTCGTCACTGGTGCGCAGCTGGAGTCGAGTCGAGCCTGAGCTCGTGCTCTCGGTCCAGACGACGGTGACGTGGTTGCCTGACGCGGCCACGTCGGTAAAGCGGAGATCGACGTCGGCAGAAGGGACGGCACGCAGAGAAACGGGTGATTCGAAGGTCCTGCCGGCGTCGGTGCTACGGGCGAGTTGGATGCGGCTCACAGTGCCCTCCTCCTCTCGCCAGACGCTGTAGACCCAGTCGCGGGACGCGGCCATGGACGTGTTGTCGTACGCGTCAGCTCCCGAGCCGACTGTGATCGCTGGTTCAAAGTCGAGAGGTGTTGCGCCGGCGACTGAGATTGTTGCGCCAGCGAGCACCACGGAGAGCAGGAGCGGGTGTCGCTGTAACCGGAGTCGGATCGGCGTGGGGCTTCGCTGGACGCTTGGCATGGTCATGCTCGTCTCCTGTGACCTCTCGTTACCCCATCAGACGCAGGTTGGTCACTGCGAACAGACATAGTCGCCGAGTGATCGACGGGAGGTCACCGTCAGAGCGATTCGGCTTCGCTGCCAGATGCGCCTGAGCGGTAGGGATCAGCGCCATGCACGGCGCGTCCTCCAGGAAGCGGGTTCGAGAACTCTGGCGACGGTTGCCAGACCCGCTACGGAGAGGACCAGGACGCGAGGTTGCCCGACTCGAAGCCGTCTGCGAAGACGAGGTCTGGATCGATGATCGACACGACTCTGGTCGCGCGATTGCCCAGAGCGTCGTCGGCAAACACCCAGACCATAGGGTGATCGGCCGAATTCACGTCGATCGGTCCGCTGACGGCCTGATACTGAGAGCTGTCGAGCGAGTAGTACGCCGTGGCGACCCCCGAGACGGCGTCCGCAGCCTCGATCTCGAGAGTCACCGGGGTCGAGGTGTTGCCGCTCGGCGTCTGGACGATCGAGATCACGGGCGGGACCGTGTCGGCCGCTTCCGCACCGGTGGCGTCCGCCGTCGGCGTGATGGTGGCGTCGAGAGCTCCGTCGCCAGTCGAGTCGTATGTGAGGTCCGAAATCGTCGTCCCGCTGATGGTCAGCATGGCGCTGCGGCCCGGCGCGAGCGCGAGGTCCAGGAAGCGCACGGCGCGGGTGACCTCGTCCTCGGTGCCGGTCTCGATCTCGATCATCATCGGCTCGCTGCCGGTGACGAAGCCGACCGTGAAACTGCGGCCGGGTGTGGTCGGTAGGGCCATCATGGAGACACCGTTCCCGAGCCGGAAGCTCCCGACTCCCGGAATCGATCCCAGGATCTGGCTGGGGTAGATGAGGATCTCGTTGCTGCTTTCGTCCTGGATGAGAGTGCTCGGTGCGCCGGCGACGAGGAGACGATGTTGTGGCGGCGGCGCGGCGCTCGGCCCTGTCGCCACCGTGTTCGATCGGGCCGTTGGCGCTGCCGAATCGGCCAAAGGAGAGAACAGGTACGAGACGACCTGGTGGTGCACCTCGGGGTTGCGCATCAGGCCGTTGTGCTCCGAGTTCACGTCTTCGTCCTCGCCTGGAGAGACCACTGGCCACAAGGTCGCGTCCGGATGGTTGAGATCAAAACCGTTGGCTTGCCTGGAAGCGCTGACGGTGGGCACCGTACCGTCCCCACTCGTCAAGACGAGATCCGTAAAAGGCGTGGAGTTGCACAGGAAGGGGCCGAGGTTGCAGATCGTCACAACGCGAGTCTTGACCTGGCCTATGGTCCGCGGGCTGCTCTGCTCGCCGTAGATGTGGAAGTAGCCGATGTCGTCGGATCCCGCACTCCAGTCGTCTTGTCCTGGATTGCTATGGAAGGTCTCTCCGGTCGTGCCGGGCTCAAAGGTCTGACCGTATACCGCGTCGGCGACCTCGATCAGCCGGTCGTGAGTGAACACCTCGTCGTCGACTCCGTCACCGTCGAGATCACGACCCGCTTCTACCAGAGGTGGCAGCGGGCCGAGGTCTTCGGTATAGGCCCGCGACGGGATCAGCTGATGGGCGCCGTCGAAGGAGCCGATGATGTGCTTGATCGTCGAGTCCGAGATGTGGATGACGCCGAAGTCGCCAGTGTCGAGGACGTTGTACATCTTGGGTGCGCCCAACCAGGGAGCTCCGATAGTCACGAGGCGATCCGGTTGCTGGCCAGCGTTCGCGTCGAGGATGAACCGGCGCGTCAGCAAGCTGCCCATGCTGTGGGTGACGATGCTCACTTCGGAATCGGGGTGCAGTATTCGGACGCAGCCGAGGTAGTCGGCTAGGCGGCTAGCGTTGAGAGCGTTGTCGCGTCGCCAGTCGTAGGGGAAGAGAAAGAGCTCCGGAGTCGGGGCGTCGTTGCCTTGGCTGAGGTCGCAGCCGGCTTCGGTCAGGCGGGCCGGTACGAAGGTCCCGGCTCCGTTGGTGACGTCGTACGGATGGAGCCCCAGGTCGAGACTCAAGAAGTCGATGAACGGACCGTAGATCGGCTCGATCTCGTAGCCCAGAAAGGTAGCTCCGGCGCGGATCGGCTCGGTGGCGACAAGGTCGAACTGGCCTGGGTCGTCTTCGGGATGAAGACTCAGGTCGCTGTGATGAAAACCTCCGACCGCTGGGCACAACTCGCGATCGTTGACACGGTCGTAGAGAACGCTGCCAGCGACACCGGGCACGAAGACCAGCGGTCGAGGTGTGGTGCGGGTCGTACGCACCGTGTCGGTCGTCTCGTCTGCCCAGAGGGTAGTCAGACCAAGACCGCGACTCGCTAGCGCAGGAACGGTTCTGGTCGTGCCGAGCGGTATTGGTGGGTCGAAGCTCAGGCCGCCGTCGCGGCTCGGACCGACCCAGGCCTGGCTATTGTCACGCCAGCCCGCCGCAACGAGTCCGGGCATGGCCACCAGGGTGGGCTGGATCGCGATGGCAGTACCAGCGGTGCTGGCCAATGGCGTAAACGACGCCCCGGAGTCTTGGCTGCGGTGCAGCTGAACGTCGTAGGCGCCGCCACCGCGAAAGTCTCCGTCCGGGCTGGAGGCCGGAGGCGCCAGGGTCGCGAGATAGAGATCGTTGCCACTTGCGGCCAGAACCGGAGCGAACTCGGTCGTCGAGAGAGGCTGTTCCGGAAGAAACGACTGGCCGCCGTTTTCACTGCGTCGAATCCAGACGCCGGGGGCGTTGCCCCACGCGACCCAGAGCGAGTCTCCGCTGGCAGCGAGGCTGGCTCGGTCGACCAGACCGGTGTTCAGGTTGACCGGGCTCGCAAACGTCTGTCCGGAGTCCGAGCTGGTCGTGACGTAGAGATCGTTGAGTGCTCCGCTGGAGCCCCGATAGAGCAGGTGGAGCCGACCACCCGCCGCCGCGAGCCTGGGTAGCGAGCCGTTCTGGGCACCGCTGTGCGACGTGGCACTCGAGAAGGTTGCGCCTCGGTCGTTGCTCCGCCGGAGGCTGATACGGCTGAGCGGCTGGGTCGTGGTTTCTCGCCAGGCGACAAAAACATCGTCTCCCGAGACTGCCAGTGCAGGCGTCCCGACCGAGTGGATGAGACTTTCGCTCGTGCTGCGGAGCGTGACGGGCTCCTGGAACGTCTTGCCGCCGTCCGAGCTCCTCGCGAACCTGACGTTGTACGGCTCGCCGGAGTCGGCTCGCTCGATCCAGACGCAGTAGATCCACGAACCCTCGACAGCCGTGGCGACCACGAGGTCGAAGTTGATGCCCTCGCTGAGGGTCGTTGACTGCTCGAAGGCCACCGAGCCTGCTGATGCAGCCGACGCGGTGATCAGCAGGGCCGACCAGAGCAGTACGAGGGGGTGCGCGAATCCTCGGGCCGAGCGGCCGAGGTGAGTAGTCATGACGTCCAGTTCCAATCCAGGTTCCCTCGAGCGTGTTGGTGCATCACAGATACGTACGCATCCGGATGGACCCGGCGGACACCGAGGAGCCTGCCACTAAGCCCACGTTCTTGGCGGGGCGGCCTGTGGTTTCTGCAATGATCACGAGGTCGACTTTCGACGGTTCGTCTCGTGGCCGATGCTTGTGTGCGGTCGTTGCCGGGTGACGACGTTTTTCGTGTTGACGGTTGACACCTTCCGTATGCCGAGCTCGTAGTCAACGTCGACCTCGAGTCAGCAGGCCGCTAGAGGCCGATGGGGGATTCATGGAAGCCGATTTCATCCAGGCGCGCAGCCTGACGAAGGCCTATCAGACAGACGCCGACGCCGAGGTGCGCGCACTCGACACCGTCGACATCGACATCGAGACCGGGGAGTTCACGATCCTGATGGGGAGCTCCGGCTCCGGCAAGTCGACGCTGCTCTATCTGCTCAGCGGACTGGAACGCCCGACCGACGGCGAGATCCACTTCGAGGGTCAGCGGGTCGACGAGCTCGACGAGACCCAGCTGTCGTTGCTGCGTCGGCGTGGCTTCGGCTTCGTCTTTCAAGCGATCAATCTGATTCCACACCTGACGCTGCTCGAGAACGTGACGGTGCCCGGCTACCTGGTCCAGAAAGACCGCGCGGAAGTGGCTCGACGGGCTCAGTCCCTGCTGGACGACTTCGGGGTCGGACAGCTCGCCGGCCGGCTGCCGTCGCAGTGCTCGGGTGGTGAGCAGCAGCGCGCGGCGATCGCGCGGGCGCTCATCAACTCGCCGCGCGCGGTGCTGGCCGACGAGCCCACGGGCGCCCTCAACTCGTCGGCGGGGCGCGCCGTGCTCGAGGCTCTCCAACGCATCAACGAGGAGGGCCAGTGCGTGATCATGGCGACCCACGAGGTGCGGGCAGCCTGTTACGGGACTCGGGTCCTGTTCCTGCGCGACGGCCAGGTGCAGTCGGAGTATCGTCACGAGCCGGGTAGCGACATTCAGGCGCGCGAAGAGCCGCTCCTCGCCTGGCTCACCTCCCAAGGCTGGTAGGTAGCAGAGCATGTACGCGACCTGGATCATGGCGCTGCGCAACTTGCAGCGGCGCAAGTTGCAGAGCTTTCTGGTGGCGGCGGTCGTTGGTCTCTCGGTCCTTCTTTTCTTCGCCGGGTTTGGCCTTCTGGGTGAAATCCGAGGGCCGTTCGAGAAGATGTTCGCCGAGCAGCGCGGCTCGCACTACACGATGCGCTTCAACACCCGGGTCCACGACCCGGAGGAGATCGCGGCCTGGTGGCGGGCCAGACCAGAGGTTGCCGCGGTCAGCCCACCCATGGCGTCGGTCGCGCTCGACGAGACCAGCTCGGTCCGGGGTGAAGAGATCAGCAACCTGCTGTTTCTCAGTGAACGCCCTTCGACTGCGCTGGAACAGGACGATCTGCGAGCCGTCGAAGGTGACGCTTCGCTCACCCCCGGCCCGGGCGAGATCTGGGTGCCGACCTCGGTGGCCAGGGACTACGACATCCACGTCGGCGACGAGGTCGAGATTCCGACGTACAGCGGGCTGCGACCGTTGCGAGTCTCCGCGGTCGTCGTCGATCCGCAGTTCAGCGCCCCGTTCAACAACCCGAATCGGGTCTGGGTGGGTGCGGGTCAGCTGGCGCGCTACTTCCCGCTCACGTCTTTGAGCGAGGTGGCGCTGGCCGTCAGGCTTCATGACCCTGAGGGCTGGGAGGGAATCTGGGACGAGTTCGTTGCCGCTCAGGGTGGTGTCTTCGATAGCGACAACGTGAACTACGGCGGTGCGATCCTGGGGTACACCGCACCGTACTCGTTGATGA
>JANQPS010000408.1 GCA_028285365.1 Thermoanaerobaculia bacterium
GCCTCTCCCTCGAAGCACTGCGAACGCTCGTACGCTTCGAGCTTCCGAGCTGGGTGGTACTGCAGATGGATGCCTCGGTGACACTCTTCGCGCTAGCGCTTGCGCTCATCGTCGGCCTGGCCAGCGGCCTGTTACCCGCTCTGAGACTCTCCGGCGCCGACGCGATCGAATCCCTGCGGGCCGGCGGTCGGGCCGGCTCTGTCGGCAGCGCCGGACGGCGTGCGCTGAGTCGCGCGCTCGTCGTGACGCAGGTCGCGCTGGCTTTTCTCCTGATCGTCGGCACGGTATCGCTGACAACCAGCTTCTTGCGCCTCGTGCGCATGGATGTCGGCTTCGACACGGAGCGGATGCTCAGCTTCAAGGTCAACCTGCCCTGGTACCTCTACTCACAGAGTCAACCCGAGAAGATCGAGAACTTCCACCGCAACGTGCTCGCCGGGCTCGAAGCGATACCGGCCGTCGACAGCGCGGCGCTGACCACCGACCTGCCGTTCACGCCGGGCGCTGACGCCGAGTCGCGCAAGTACATCGTCGAAGGCCAGACACCGGCGGAGATCGAGTCGAGCCCGCTGCTCCGCCGAACAGCTGTGAGCGCAGATCTCTTCGAGACTCTGCGGGTGCCGCTGATCGACGGCCGCTTCTTCGACGGCAACGATCGTCAGGACACCCAGCGCGTCGCCATCGTCAACCAGCGCGTGGCAGAGCGCTTCTGGCCTGGTGAGAGTGCGGTCGGGAAGCGGTTGCGTCAGGATCACACCGAGGCGTCCTGGCTCGAGGTCGTGGGCGTGGTCGGCGACATCAAGCGGGCTGCTACCGGCAGCGACTGGGAGGTGGGTCTCAACCTCTATTCGCCGGCGCTCCAGGTCCATCCCGAGAACATCCACTTCGTCATGCGACTGACGAGGGACGCAGCGATGGCGGGAACCGATCCTCGGGCGCTCGCACCCGAAATCGAACGGGTCGTCCAAGGCGTCGATCCCCTTCAGCCGGTCTGGGACATCGAGGTGATGACCACGCGCCACGACACCCAGCTCTGGCGAGAACATGCGGTGACCTGGCTCGCCGGCTCGTTCGCCGTCGTCGCACTCCTGCTCGCAGCGGCTGGTCTCTATGCCCTGCTCTCTTACTCAGTGCGGCAGCGACGCCACGAACTGGGGCTCCGAGTCGCGTTGGGCGCCGATCGCCGGGCGGTGATCGAAACGGTGGTGCGCGAGGCCGGCCAACTGCTCGCCATCGGACTCGTGACCGGAGTGGTGGCCGCGCTCGGGATCTTGTCCTTCGCGGCGCGTGCACTGCCTTTCCTGGAACCACCAACGAGCTTTGCCGTGATCGGAGCTGCGACGTTGCTCGCCGTCGTGGCGATCGTGTCGATGCTGGTGCCGGCACGCCGCGCCCTTGCCGTGGCCCCCGGCGTCGCCCTTCGTGACGAGTGATGGGTGGCGAGCCAGTCGAACACACCAACAAGGGGACCCGCAATGACAAAAGAACCCAATCCGTTTTTGGAGATGTTCGAGGACCCTGAAAAGGTGCGGACCTACGCCGATGGTCCTGCGAGATTTACACCGGGGTTTTCGGATGTGCATCGCATGGCAGCGGTGCTGATTCAGGAGCGGGTGCCAGAGGACGCCCACGTCCTGGTTCACGGCTGCGGCGGCGGACTGGAACTGGAAGCTTTTGCTCTCAGTCACCCGAGTTGGCGGTTCGTGGGCGTCGATCCAGCGAAGCCCATGCTGGACGCCGCCGAAGCCAGGCTGGGTCCTTTGATGGAACGAGTCGAGCTTCACCACGGCTACATCGACACCGCGCCCACCGGACCCTTCGATGCTGCAACGAGCTTGCTGACGCTCCACTTTCTCGAGGCGGCCGAGCGCGTCGATGCGATCTCCAGAATCGTTCAGCGTTTGTCGAGTGGCGCACCGTTCATTGCGGTTCACAGCAGTTTTCCGCAACGTGGGCCAGAAAGGGACGTCTGGTTGTCACGCTACGAGGCTTTTGCGATCGCGTCCGGCGTGGACCCGTCCATGGCCAACACTGCCCGAGCGGCGGTAGCTGGAACGACCACGATGTTCGATCCAGAACGAGACATTCAGTGCCTACGTGACGCCGGACTCACCAACGTGACTCCGTTTTACTCAGCATTCACCTGGCGCGGGTGGGTCGGATATGTACCTTGATCGGGCCCGAGCTCTCAGCCGTGGCCTCGCATTGGCTCGCGGCGACGCCTGAGAAACGAGTGTTGTAGGGCACGTGACGAGAGATCAAGAGACCTGGGAGCGGCAGTGATGGAGATGCGCAAGACCAGCTGGCTTTCGAAACTGGAGTTTTCGGCTCTCGAGCTCCGGGCGGCACTGCGCCGGCTCACTGCGCGGCCCGGCCACAGTCTTGTCGTGGTCACGGTGCTCGGACTCGGCATCGGCGTCAGCTGCGCCATCTACAGTCTCGTGCACGCGTCCTTGCTGCGACCGCTGCCGTTCCCCGAACCTGACCGGGTGGTCGAAATCCGCACGGTCGCCGAACGCGTCGAGCGAGAAGTGTTTGGCGCCTCCGATCAGGACGCAAGAGACTGGGCAGAGCGCAGCCGTACCATAGCCAGCCTCGGCACGTACTCGACCGGCCGCCTGAACCTCCTGCCCGCGGGAGGACGTGCCGTCTCGGTGGCCATCGCCCATGTCACCCCGGGGATGTTCACAGCCCTCGGCGTACGCCCCCTTCTCGGCCGCAACTTCTTGCCGGACGAGGATCTTCCTGGTGGCGACTCAGACAAGGCGATCCTGAGCTACGCGCTCTGGCAGTCTCTCTACGGCGGCCGGAGCGACATCCTCGGCGAAGACCTCCGCACCGTGCGCGGAACGCTCGAGATCGTCGGCGTGGCGAGACCGGGCCAGACCTTCCCAGACCGAACCGAGCTCTGGATCCCGGCCCAATCGATCTACGACCTTCGCGGTACCGACCGTGCCGACCCGGCGCGCCGCTCCGGACGCAAGTTCATCCACTCCGTGGGACGTCTCGCAAGCGGCACGACTCTCGCGCAAGCGAATGCCGAGCTTGTCGAGATCGGTCGCCAGCTCCAAGACGAGTACCCGGAGACCAACGCGGAGATGCTTCCTGAAGTCGTACCGCTGCGGTCCGGGCAAACCGAAGCCTTGCGTCCGTACCTGCGCATGTCGAGCTGGGCCGGGCTGCTCATCCTCGCCATCTGCTGGGCCAACGTCGCTGGCCTGATTCTGGTGCGTGCCGAAGGGCGGCGTCAGGAACTCGCCCTGCGCTCGGTGCTAGGGGCCGGGCGCCCGGGCCTCGCCCGTTCGCTCTTCGTCGAGAGCTTCCTGGTTGCACTCGGCGGTGGCGCGCTCGGGATCGGACTCGCCTTCGCGCTTCTCCAGGCTTTTCGCTACCTCGTGCCGGTCGATCTGCCGGCCTGGCTCGACCCGCGTCTCGACCTGCCGGTACTCACCTTCGCCGTGTTGATCACGACTCTCGGCGCGCTCGTGCTTGGCCTGGTGCCCATGGCGCGCCTGAGCCGCCACGACACCGGCAACGACCTGCGACAGCGTTCCGCTTCCGCGTCAGGCGCCACAGGCCCACTCCGCTTGCGACCTACCCTCGTCGTGGCACAAGTTGCCCTCTGTCTCGTGCTGCTGTCTGCCGCGGGTCTGCTCGTGCGCTCTCTGCTCGCCCTCGAGCGAGTCGACACGGGACTCGAGTCCGACGACGTAACGGCGCTGTCTCTCTCCGTCTACGTTCCCGGTGACAATCAAGAGCGTATTCGCGGCATCACCAGCATCTATCGCCGCCTGCTCGATCGCATCGAGCAAATCCCGGGAGTCGTGGCTGCGGGAGGCACCGACAACTTCCCCTACGCCAACGCACAGTACGCCGACCGTGTCGGCTACACAGTCGAGGCGCGCGGCGAGACCGCAGAAGACCGCCGCTTCCGCGCCCCCACGCTCCTCGTCGACGTCACTCCCGACTACTTCCGGGCGGTAGGCATCCCTCTTCTCGAAGGACGGAACTTCACCTACGACGACACCCTCGACTCACCCATGGTGATCATCCTGAGCGAGCGCGCCGCCGAGGAGCTGTTTCCAGACAGGCCTGCCCTCGGACAAGAGGTTCGGATCGCCTACGACGGTGGCGGCGCCGACAAGTGGGCACAAGTCGTCGGCATCGTGGGCAACGTCAAGTACAACCAACGTTGGGACGAGCGCGGCGTCGAGCTCTACTACCCCTACAGTCAGTACGGCCTCACGACGACCCACCTGGCCGTGCGGTCTCGCGCAGGAGGGGCTGATCTCGAGAACCAGCTGCGCCTGGCCATTGCCGATGTCGCCCCCGACGTCGCGGTCGAGAGTGTCACGACCTTCGAAAGCATGATCAGTGACTCCCTTTGGCAGGACCGCTTGTGGGGCTTTCTCGTCAGCACCTTCTCCTTGCTGGCTCTGCTGCTGGCGTCGTTGGGCATCTACGGCGTACTGGCGGACTCCGTCGCACAGAGCAAGGGAGAGATGGGGGTTCGCCTCGCTCTGGGGGCTGTACCCAGCGACCTTGCGCTTCGCATCACGCGCGGAGGTCTCGCACTCGTCGCCGTCGGCATTCTGGTGGCCGTTGCCGTCACGCCGTTTGTCCTCAGCGTGCTGCGCTCGCTGCTCTTCGGTGTCGAGGCCAACCTGCTCACCTCGATCCTGCCCGCTGCAACTGTCCTCCTGGTCATCTCGATGGCAGCCTGCCTGGTGCCAGCCCTACGAGCTGCACGAGTCGACCCCCTCGATTCCCTCCGTCAGCAATAGCCCCAGACGCCAACCGACGAGGAACTCCTCATGCTCAAGATCTTCGGTCCAGAGAGCCGGCTCGCCCTGCGCGCCCTCCTCAAGGAACCGGTCGTCTCGGCAGCGGTCGTGCTCATGCTCGGCCTCAGCCTGGGAGTCCATGCCGCCGTCTTCAGCCTGATCAACGCTGCGTTGCTCCGCCCGATCCCCTATGGCGACGCCGAGCGCATGGTCGTTGTCGAGAGCGTCTCCACCAGGAGTGGCGCCGCGTACGGTCTTTCTGCCGCCGACGCTGACGACTACGGCGAGCGGTCCCAACTCCTCGACGACATCGGCTGTTTCGAGTCCCGGCGCGACAACCTGCTGCTCGAGGATCAGGTGGTCTCGGTCCCTTCTGCGGTCGCCACGTCTGGCGCGCTCCGAGCCACCGGAGTGGAGCCACTGTTGGGCAGACACTTCACGCCTGACGACGATCGGCCCGGGGCCGACTCCTTTCAGGTGATTCTCTCCCACGCCCTCTGGCGGTCCCACTTCGGCGGCAAAGAAGAGGTGCTCGGAGAGCGGCTGCGGACCTCACTCGGAACCTATACGGTCGTCGGGGTCATGCCGCCCGGCTTCGGCTACCCTGACGGCACGCAGCTCTGGATGCCTGCTCAGAACTGGATCGACGTCCAGAACGAGGGAGTCACCAGGGCGAGCCAACGCAGCATGCGCTGGTTCGAGGGGATCGCTCGCCTCGGACCCGGCGTGACGATCGAGCAGGCTCGCCAGGAGATGACGACCATGGCCGAG
>JANQPS010000409.1 GCA_028285365.1 Thermoanaerobaculia bacterium
GCCGACGTGCTGGTCGTCAACAAGGCAGACTCGCCCCTCGCGCGGAACACCGAGAGACAGCTCGAATCGATGCTCGAGTTGCGCTCACCCGAGACTCGAAAGGTCCCCGTCATCTCGACGATCGCCACGGACGGCTCAGGTGTCGACGAGCTCATCCATGCGATCGAGGAGCGGTCATCTCGGTCGGACCCCAAAGACCGAGGCGAGCGCTTGTCACGGCGATACCGATCTTTGGTCGCGCAAGAGGCCGCAAGCCAGGTCAAGCGTTGGTTGCTCACCGACGACAGCCCCGAAACCGTGTCCGTGCTGACGTCCGTCGCCGAAGGACGCTGTGACGTGCCCTGGGCGATCACGAGGCTCCTGGGTGGTCGTTTCGCCACATCGAGACCCGACAGCCGACAGCGAGAAAGTAGAGAACAGTGACCTCCATGACAACAAACCCCAGTACCAACCGAGACGTCGTCCTGTGTCAGGGCAGACGGACCCCGTTCGGTGACTTCGGTAAATCTCTGGCGAACGTTCCAGGCACCGAGCTCACGACCCATGCCGCCAAGGCGACGCTAGCCGCGGCCGATCTCGATCCGCGCAAGGTCGACCATCTCGTGTGTGGCAACGTGGTGCCGGTCGACCAGGGTGGCTTCTACGCAAGCCGCGTGACTGCCCTGAATGTCGGGATGCTCGAAGAGAGTCGAGCTCTCAACGTCTCGAGAGCCTGCGGATCGGGGACTCAAGCCATCGTGTCTGCGACCGAGCAGATCCTGACGGGTCATAGCCGCATTGCGCTCGCGGGGGGCTACGAGAACACCTCGCGCGCTCCCTACGCGCTGGTTGACAGCCGGTGGGGTATGAAGCGAGGCGAGAGCCAGGTCGTCGACACGATCGACTACGCCTATCGAGATCCTTTTGATCTGGCACTGATGGGGGAGACCGCGGAAGCCCTGTCCGACGAGTTCGGATACACCCGTGGCGACATGGATGCCTATGCCGAAACCAGTCAACGACGGGCGGGACGAGCTGCCGACTCCGGCTTTCTCGGGCAACAGATCGCGCCGATCGAGATCCCTCAACGTCGGGGGACGCTTCTGTTCGAGCGTGACGAGTTTCCGCGTCCGGACACCACCGTGAAGAAGCTTGCCAAGCTGAAGCCGGTCTTTCGCGAGAACGGGCGGATCACCGCTGGCAACGCCAGCGGCATGACCGACGGAGCCGCCTTCGTCGTCGTGGCAGATCTGGAGAGTGCGAGAGACGAGGGGCTGACGCCGAGGGCCCGTCTGCTGGATTGGGAGATCGTTGGCGTGCCCCCGCGCATCATGGGCTGCGGTCCCGTACCCGCGATCTCCAACCTGTTGGCGCGGCGTGATCTCGCCGTAAAGGACATCGACTACTTCGAGATCAACGAGGCGTTCGCCGTCGTCAATCTCCATGCTGAGCGGGAGCTGGGCCTTTCGAGAGACAACACCAACCTCTACGGAGGCGGAATCTCGATCGGCCACCCGCCGGGCGCGACGGGTATTCGCATGGCGCTCACCGCCATGGACCATCTCGACGAGGTGGATGGGCGGCTGGCGATCTTGTCGATGTGCCTGGGGGCGGGGCAGGGTATGGCGGTGCTGATCGAACGGATTGCCACGGATCATTGATACTGAAGACAAACTCGAGACCACTGCAGCAACGACGCGAGGAACGTGACATGAACGACAGAAGCCATCACAGAGTCGAGCAGGCGAGTCACCACTCGAGCCCATTTCGATGGCTCCTGGCGGTGACCGCGGTGTCGTGTCTCTTCCTGGTCGTGTCAGACGGCGGGGCACAAGGAGACCCGAAAGCGACCGCTCACTTCTACGACATGCAGTCGCAGGTCATGGGTGCGACGGTGCCCATGTCGGTCGTACTGCCCCCGGGCTTCGACCGGGAGGATTCTGGCGAGCTGCCCTTGCTCATTCACCTCCATGGAGGGGGCGTCGACAGAGAGTCCCTCACGGCGATGTTGCCGATCTGGCAGGACATCTGGGATGACGATGACCTTCCCCCGGTCGTCATGGTGTCGTTTTCGTCAGGTGGTGGCAGCTGGTACCGCGGTCCCTGGGAGGAGTTTGTCGTCGATGAGCTGCCGAAGTGGGCGAACGAGACCTTCGGCACCAGCCTGTCGCCGGACAAGACGCTCATGACCGGAATCTCCATGGGTGGCTATGGCACGCTGAAGATCGCTTTCAAGCACCCCGAGCGTTTCCTTGCGATCGCGCCGATGGAGCCGGCGATCGAACCGTCCCTGGGTCGCCTACCCAGCCAAAAGCGCAACACCTGGTATCGGATCCCGCAGATCGAACAGCTGCTCTGGGGCAACCCGTTGGACGTCGAGGCCTGGTTGGCAGACAACCCCGCCACGGTCGCCGACCGCAACGCCGACGCCATCCGAGCGAGCGGCCTCGAGATCTATCTGGAGGTCGGCGACAAGGACTACATCAACCTCCACGACGGTGCGGAGTTCATGCATCGCGTGTTGTGGGATCGTGACATCCGGCACGAGTACCACCTCGTGCGTGGCGCGGACCATGTTGGTGCGAGCATTCCCCGACGCGTCAAAGAAGCACACCAGTTTCTCGGCAGGGTCTTGAGAGACGAGCTGGAAGAGTCGACAGATGTACCGCTCACGGAAGACGAGCAGGCCTACATGGACTGGGTCTTCAGTGGCGGCCAGGCGCGGGGAGAGCCTTTCACCAGGTGGAGCTTGCTTGAG
>JANQPS010000413.1 GCA_028285365.1 Thermoanaerobaculia bacterium
AACCCAGTTGCGACTCGCCACCCAGGGACCGTAGTTGCGGAAACTCGTCGATTCGAGACCGGCGCGCATGGTCAACAGGTGTTCGACCGTGATCTCCTCTCGGCCACCTCCGAGCTCGACCTCGAGGATCTCGCCAATCGGTTGCTTGAGGTCGAGATGCCCTTGAGCCACCGCCAGGCCGGCAATCGCCGACAACACGCTCTTGGATGCCGACTTGAGGTTGTGCAGACGGTTGCGTGCGCCGCCTCGACGATAGTTCTCGAAGACGAGGTTTCCGTCGCGGGCGACGAGCAGGCTTTGCACGCCGTCCAGCTCCAGGATCGACTCGGCCGCCGGACGCATTTGCGAATCGTCGAAGCCGAGACTCGACGGAGAGGCTTCGCTCCATCGCCCCGACCACGAGCTCTCCCGTGGCGGCGTTGCCGACCGCAGCTCGGCAACGAGTGCGGGATGATCCGACGGTCGGAACGCCGTCGTGTCGGTGGTCTGGTGCGAGATCGCCGTCTCGACCCGCTCGCCGAAGAGCGGATGCCAGAACTCCTGCGTTGAGAGGAGGACGTGGTCGATGCCGCCCGGCAGCAGGTCGTTGTATCCCAGTCTGCTGAACCGACGCAGCGTCTCCGTCTCGCTTCCTGCATTGAAGTCGCCGGCTACCAGCAGCGGATCTCGACCGTCGAGGGCTTCGATCAGGGCCTCGGCCTGGGCACTGGCCAGAGACTCGTCCTCGTTGGCGAGGTGGGTTCCGACGACGCTGATGGAGATCGCGTCGGTGACTTCCAGGTCGACCTCGATCGCGATCCGTCGCGCCAGGAGGTGACGTCTGGGCGCCAGCTCGATGCGCCTGGCCTTCTCGATCGGAAAGCGACTGAGAACCGCGATGCCTTCCTCGAAGCCGATCCCACTCGAGGAGCCGTTGGCCCGCGCCCAGGCGGCGTGCAGGTCGAGACTCTGAGAGAGCTGCTCGGTCAGGTCTCCGAGCCCCTGAACTCGCCAAGCCTCCTGAAGTAGCACGACGTCGACGTCTGCTTGACCGATCAACCTCTCGATTTTACGAGCTCGATCCGCGTTGTTTTCGAAGCTCGGGTAGTCGTGCCTCACGTTGAGAGACAGGACCCGGAGCCGATCGGGCGCAAGAGCGTCAGCGCCCGACTCTCGAGCGAGTATGTGGACGTCGGGGTCGCGAAACGCGATGTCGACGAGCAGCAGCGTGGGGACAGCGAGAGCAAAAACTCCGCTTGCCAACAGGGCGAGCGCCTGTTTGGAGCTCCGCTTCGACTGCTTGACCCATGCGAATGCCAGCGAGGCCAAACCGAGCAGCAGGGTTGCGATCACGGCGGCTCCGGCAACCACTGGCTCGAGAGGAGCAAACCGTGGCCAGACAGCCAAGCCGGCTGCCAAGGTGATCGTGATGGCGCTGAGCAGGACAGTCATGTGGAACATGTCGAAACCATGTTGAAACGAAAAGCCTAGCGCGTCTCGACCTCGCTCAGCGTCCGACAGGGAGAGCGCGACCCGGGGTCCACGGTGCTCCCGCTCGAGCGGCCTGACTCTCGAGTCGAGGCAGTTCGGTGTCGACGATCGACCTCGCCCCTGAGAGGACGTCGCCGAGCTGAGAGCGCGCGATGTCGACGTTTTGGCGATGCGTGTCCGTGGGGCCGAAACGGTTGCTCCAATGGCCGTCGATCACGGTGCGAATCCTGCCGATGATCGACGGTTTGGTTGGCTCCTGGAGTCTCTGGAGTACCGCATCGCCCACGAGGATCCGCTGCAGACCGGAGACTCGACGTCTCAGGTCGCGCAGCGTGCCGAGCAGATCGAGTTCCGCTCCTGGGGTGGAGACAATCGCTTGCTCGAGATGACCCAGGCGGTTGCGAGCGCGCGCCAGCTCTCGACTGATCCCCACGGTCTCGACGTAGAGGCGACCGGTCTGCATCTGGAAGGTGAGGACGGTGTCGGGGTCTTGATCGGGCAGGCTCGATTCGAAGATCTGAACGACCTCCAGCTCTTGGGTATCGCTCAGCCGAGTCATGCTGCCGGTCCCGTCGATCTGAACGAGCTCGACCGTATAGGTTCCCGGCACCACCTTGGGGCCGACGGGCGGCGAATACCACGGAGGCAGGTCAGACGGTGTTTCTAGCGAGATGGGCTCGAAGTCCGGGTAGCGGAGATCCCAGGCCACCCGATGCCAGCCAGCTGTGGTGGGGGCGTCCAGTCGTCTGACGACCTCGCCGGCTGCGTTGCTGACGACGACCAGAATCTTGGGCTCGGCCTCGTTGGCTTCGGCGTGGAGTGTCTCGAGATCGGGAAGTGGAACGTCGCGTAGCCGGCCTCCGCTCGCTGCGTCAGCCTGCTCCTCGGTCCGCCGTCGGGCCTTGGCCGCCCCCAAGCGATCTTCGGCGAGGTGGTAGGTGATGATGGCTCCGTCGGGGGGGTTGGGTGCGGTGTAGTAGTCCGTTCCCTTGGAGCCTTTGCCACTGTTCTGCAGCTCGAGAGCCGGGTGGAAAGAGAGGGCTCTTCGGACGGGGAACAGTCTGTCGGTGGTCTCGAGCACACTGGCATCGAGGTCGCGGAGGAAACTGTAGTCGTCGAGGACGAAGAAGCCGCGACCAAACGACGCACCCACCAGATCGCCCTCCCGGCGCTGGATTTCGACATCGCGAAACGCGATCGTCGGTACGCCGGGCAGCTTGGTCCAGTGCTCGCCCGCATCGACGCTGACGTAGAGGCCGTACTCGCCGCCGAGGAACAGTAGATCCTCGTCCACGTGGTCCTGGGCTAGCGCCCACACCAGCTGGCGCTCGCCCAGGTTGCCCGCGAGCGAGCTCCAGCTGCGGCCACGATCGCGACTCACGAGCAGATAGGGACGGTAGTCACCTTCTTTGTGGTTGTCGGCGGCGACGAACACCGTATCGGGGTCGTGCAGCGACGCCCTGACCTGGTTGATGAACAGGCGCTCGGGAATCCGGTTGGGGAACGATGCGCGTTGCCAGGTCTGGCCAGCGTCCTCGCTGATCTGGACCAGACCGTCGTCGCTCCCGACGTAGAGCAGGCCTGGTGTGAGTGGCGACTCCGAGATCGAGGTCAGGGTGGCGTAGTGAGACATGGCCGTGTTGCCCCAGAGCGCGTCGATACTCTGGACACGTCCCGCCACCGGTAGCTCGTAGCGAAGATCCCCGCGGGAGAGGTCGGCGCTGATGGCCGTCCAGCTGTTGCCTCGGTCGTCACTTCGCCAGAGACGCTGAGATCCGTAGTAGATCCGCGAGGACGAGTGCGGCGAGATGGCAATGGGTGCGTCCCAGTTGAAGCGCTCCGGTGGATCGTCAGGGCCCGGCTGAGGTTGGATCTCGACCAGTTCACCCGTTTTGCGATCCCAACGCAGCGGATGGCCGCCTTGCCAGGACACGTAGACGACGTTCGGATCGTCGGGATCGACCGCGGTGTCGTAGCCGTCCGCTCCGTAGGGATAACTCCAGTCCCGGTCGCGAATGCCGTGCTGATTGAAGGTTCGCGAGGGCCCTTCGACCGTGCCGTTGTCTTGGGTCCCACCGATGATGTTGTACGCGGGGAAGTCGTTGTCGACCGCAGCCTTGTAGAACTGCGTGACCGGAAGATTGCTGACGAACTTCCACGTCTCGCCCAGATCGAAGCTCTCGTAGATCCCGGCGTCGGTACCGACCAGGAGGTAGTCGGGGTCATCCGGGTGGAATGCGAGAGCATGGTTGTCGCTGTGCTTGTCCGCGCCCCCGTCGACCCGGCGGAACGTCGAGCCGCCGTCTTCGGTCACGTGCATGAACACGTCCATCTGGTACACGCGTCCGCTCGAGTGTGGTGAGGCGAAGATCTCCTGGTAGTAGTGCGGACCGGTGCCGCCCGAGTGATAGGAGTTGCGGCGGGACCAGGTCTCACCAGCGTCGACGGAACGGTAGAAGCCGGCTTCGTCGGGTTTGGCTTCGATCGTGGCGTACACAGTGCCCGGGGTCGTATGCGACACCGCCAGGCCGATCTTGCCCATGTCTCCGTCGGGCAGGCCGCGAGTCACCCTCCGCCATGTGGCCCCAGCGTCGGTGCTCTTGTAGATACCGGATTCCTCGCCGCCTGCCAGGAGTGACCAGACGGTTCGGCGTCGCTGATAGGCGGCGGCGTAGAGCACGTCAGGGTTTTCAGGATCCATCTCCAGCGAGGTGACCCCTGTCTCCGCAGAGATCTCGAGCACGGCCTCCCACGTCGCGCCGCGATCGGTGGACTTGAAGACACCACGCTCTCCTCCGCTCGACCACAACGGACCCTCGGCCGCGACGTAGACGACCTTCGAGTCTCTGGGGTCGATCAGAATGCGGGAGATGTGATCGGAGCTTTCGAGGCCCATGTTCCGCCACGTGGCGCCGCCGTCGAGGCTGCGATAGACGCCGTCACCAAACCCGACGTGACGTCCGCTGACGTTCTCGCCCGTACCGACCCACACGACCTGGGGCTCGGCTGGATCGATGGTGATGGTTCCGATCGAGTAGGAGCTCTCGCCGTCGAAGATCGGCTCGATGGTGGTACCGGCATTGCGTGTGCGCCACACTCCACCGCTTCCGACCGCCACGTACCAGGTGCTGGGATCGCGAGGGTGAATGGCGATGTCGGCGATTCGCCCTGACGGTAGGGCCGGTCCGATGGCGCGCAGCTCGATACCGGAAAGGTCCCTGGTCGCGAGTTGGGCTGCGGCCTCCGGGGCCGTGGCGTTGGTCGCGACGACAGCCAGAAGAGCGATGGCCAGGAAGTCGAGCCGTCGGGCGCGCTGCGCTCGACCCGTCAGCGCCTGTGGGTGAGGCATGGCGATTCTCCTTTGTGGGAAGCGACAGTCTAAGAGCTGTCTGGCTCCTGGGACGAGGCGGTTCGTCCCTCCGGCTCGTAAGATGGTGAGACTTCACCATTCTCGAGAGACGACACGTTGGAGGCGCGATGAACTTTGGAGACACGATGAGACGAGCTCCGATTTTGACCCCCGCCGGCCGTGGGTTTGCCTTTGTCGTTGCCGTTGCGTCGGGCCAGTCTGCCACGGACCGAACGGCCCTCGATCGCTACATCGACAAGCAGGACGATGC
>JANQPS010000435.1 GCA_028285365.1 Thermoanaerobaculia bacterium
GACTATGGACCAGAGCTTCACCTGGTGTCCGGACGAGTCATTTCGTTCATCTGGAAGTGGCCGGTGTCGTACTACCTCGGAGCGATCGAAGGCAATCTCTCGACGGAGCTGGAGGGCGACCACGCAATCTGGGATGCGTCCGGCGAGCCGGAGTGGATTCCCGTCATTGATCGCGAGATCAGCTCCTCCTGTCTGGAGTGGTTCCAGGATGAAGAAGCGGAGGGCGACTTCCCGCTGACGGCCAAGATCGTGGTTGGGGACGAATCTCCGATCTACATCACCCTGGGTGTGGCGGGCGAGGGCGACGATCACCTCGCGGTGCTCTTCTCCGATCACACAGCGCGGAGCCACCTCCGCTACATCGATCGATCGGGCCCCCGCCCCAGGATTGGGTACTGAGTTCGATCTCGGAACCAGGTCCCGCGGTACCTTGCGGACGCTGTCCTCCCCTAATGAGACTCTGATGGAAGCCGTTCTACTCATTGGCGTTCAGGGCGCCGGCAAGTCGAGCTTCTACTCGGCTCAGCTCGCGGACACCCACGTGCGCGTCAACCTGGACATGCTCAAGACCCGCCATCGAGAGCGCCGGCTGATCGAGACGTGCCTAGAGACTCAGCAGCCCTTCGCGGTCGACAACACGAATCTTCAGATCCGCGATCGTGGCCGATACGTTCCATTGGCCCGTGAGGCCGGATTCCGGGTCGTCGGCTACTACCTGGCGTCCGCCATCGCCGACTGCCTGGAAAGAAACAGTCAGAGACATGGAAAAACGCGGGTCCCCGACCAAGCCGTCCTAGCTGGTCATCGCAAGCTCGAACTCCCCTCGATGAGTGAGGGATTCGACAAGCTCTTCTATGTCCGAATAGGACCCGATTCAGAGTTCCAGATCGAGGGATGGCAGAATGAAGTTTGACGACCTCGACCAGATGATGCGGCAGTACGAGACCGCACACGACCACCGCGTCCTCCCTGGGATCTTCATCGTGGCGCGGCTCGATGGCCGGAACTTCACTCGACTCACCAAGGAAGTGCATGAGTTCGAGAGACCGTTCGATGAGCGGTTTCGTGATCTCATGCTCCAGACGGCCGAGCACGTCATGAGCTGTGGATTTCGGGTGACCTACGGCTATACGCAGAGTGACGAGATCTCGTTGCTCTTCGACCGGGAGGACTCGACCTTCGGTCGCAAGCTCCGGAAGCTCAACTCCGTTCTGGCTGGAGAAGCGAGCGCGCGCTTCAGCCTGCTCCTGGGGGACCACGCGTCCTTCGACTGCCGGATCTCGCAGCTCCCCGATGAGCGACGCGTCTGTGACTACTTCCGCTGGCGCCACGAAGACGCTCATCGAAACGCCCTGAACGCACACTGCTACTGGCTCTTGCGAACAAAGGGAAAGTCCGCAGCCGAGGCGACTCAGTTTCTGGTTGGCAAGAGCGTGGCAGACAAGAACGAGCTGCTGTTCCAGGAGGGCATCAACTTCAACGACCTTCCGACATGGCAGAAGCGAGGTGTGGGCCTGCTCTGGGAGCAGTACGAGAAGCCCTCGGAGAATCCAAAGACCGGCGAGCGGGTGGTGGCTCTACGGCGGAGGATCAGGCGGGAGTTCGAACTGCCGATGAAGGACGAGTACGACACATTCATCGCGGCGAGGCTCGGTGAACGCGCGAGCTAGCCACCTGAGCCAAACCCGAGCCAGAGATCCAGCGGAGGCCAATTGCGGATGAGGCACCCGACTTCGACCCCGAGCCTCCCGACAGCCCTAGTCCTTGTATTGATCTCAGCGACCGCCTGCTCCATGAGTAGAACGAGTGGCTCGCCGCAGCACGTCTGGTCATGGCACGAGCCGAACACAGAGCTGTACCAACCTGCCTTCTCCCACAACGGCTCCGAGATCGCATTCGTGCGGAAGTTTCACATCCCCGACGGTCATGAAGCGGAAGGTGTTGACGACGCCGAGATGGCTGAGATCTGGCGGAAGGTCGATGCCAACGAGCGATACGCTGATCCAGAGGTTGTCGTAGTCACGCTGAGGGACGACAGCTTGACCCCGGTCGGGTGGGGATGGTCACCCTCATTCTCGCCGGACGATCGAGCCCTTGTCTACGCACACCAGCGGCGCCCTAGCTCTCGTCTTCGCATTCTGGCGAGCACGTTGGAAGGCAACAGTATCCAGATGCTGGATAGGGAGACGGGGGAAGTCTCTACCGTCGCAGAGCCGGACATCGGGTTCTTGGCAGACCCGCTCTACTCGCCGGACGGATCGAGGCTCGTCTACTCCATCGGTGCCGCCGTCAATGGAGCCTGGCCGGGCCACATCGGGGTCGGCCAGGTCGATCTTGAATCCGGCCGAACCGAACGCGTCTATCCTCCTCGCAAGGACTTCGGGTTCTACCAGCTGATCGACGACCCGAGGTTCGTCGATGGTCGCCTGCTCGCGCTCCGAGCCCGTCCAGCAGCCGCCGGCGACGTATATCTCGCCAGCGCCTACGAGTACGATCTGATCGACGTCGAAGCCCCCTCCCAGCCTCTCTTCTCCTGGGGAACCAAGAAGCTCAACCAGCGGCCAACGCGCGGGTTCGGAGCTTCATCGAAAGGCGGGATAGTAGTGTTCGACCGCGGGTGGAGGACGTTAGGAAGCCAGCCCAAGGCGAGCGATGCCGAGACTGAGAGACCCGTCCCGGGCAATCTCAGCCCGAACGGGGAGTACGCAGCCATGATCCGCGGTGGTCAGATCGCGGTCTCTCGGATCTCCGACCGCACGAGCTGGACTGTCCCTTTGACGGGAACACCCCGAGAGATCGTTTGGTCACCCGACTCCGGCCGAGTCGCCGTCGTTGCCTCGCACACGAAGGGTGGTTTCGGGGGCCGCTTCCTCCACGACGAGCTGCTCATTCTGACTCCTACAGCGGAAGCGAATGCAAGATGACCGACGGGATTGCCGGCTGGTGCTACAGGCAAGCAACACAGTCAGGCCGGGAAACGCTCGGCTTGGCTACAGGCGGCGACACTGACCTGAGTGCAAGCCCTTGCGACGGTTCGGCACGAACGATGATGGGTGTGACAGGAGAGCCGCAAGGACGCCGGCGCAAGTCGTGGAACCGTGCTTGGCCGAGGGGGCCTCAGAACGAACCACTAGCCCCCAACGAGATGGCGTCGGCGCGCGGAGAGCCGCCTACGTCCTCACGACGGTCTGCGCATTCCGAACGTCGCCAGAACGATGCCGATGACGAGACACGGCGTGCCGACGAAGGTGAACCAGATCGCGCTGGTCCCGTTCGGATCGAGCCCGACCCAGGCCAGCAGGAGCTGGGAGATCAGGATCAGCGTCGCCCCAACGCGCAGCGTCACTGCTGCTCCTCCTTCCAACGCTCCCACGCCTTCGTTCCGTAGAGCGCCGCCCTGGGGTGGCCCGGCGCGTGGCACGCACCCGTGCAGCCAATCTCCCCGGCCATGAGCTTGTTCTGGATCCCGATGGTGCGGTGGCCTTTCACGGCCTGAAACGCCGGCGTCTGCGCGTGGCAATCGAGACAAGAGGCGATGTCGAAGGCCTTGCGCATTCTGAGTGGATAGCTCTGACTGTTTCGGATCGTGTGAACCATGTGGTTCAGGCCGGCGATCTTGGCCTGAAAGTCGCCCGCGAGACCGTATCCGCTGTGGCACTCGTAGCAGGCATCGTTGCGCGAAACGGCGCCGCGCGTGTAGTGAACGGCCGCCAGGTCATCCCCGTCCATCTCCATGGACTCCACGAGAGGCGGCATCGTGACGTGACACGAGCCACAGAACTCCACTCGCCTCGATTCGTCCAGCAGGTGCACGTTGCCAAGCAGGTAGCCGACGAACGGAACCAG
>JANQPS010000453.1 GCA_028285365.1 Thermoanaerobaculia bacterium
CTCGTGCGAGCGCAGGCGGAGCCCGGTGCCGAGGTGTGGAGTCGCGCGTGGGAACTGGCGCTAGCTCATCGCGAGCGCGCACCGAACGTCGTGGCTGGCTATGAGCTGCGAGCGGAGATCTGTCGTCGTTGGATCGAGTCGAACCGGCTCGAACCGGCTCGGTTGACCGAGCTGCTGGACGCCGGGCTCGCGGAGACCCAGGTGGCGCTGGACCTCGAGTCGGGTCGCCCCGAAGCCTTGGCGCATCGCGCGGCGTTGCTGTACGAACGCTCGCGTCTGGCGTCCTGGTCGGACGCGGAGCGGCGCGCTCTCCTCAACGAGGCCAGTCGTGCTGCCGAGGCCGCGGTGCAGAGTCGGCCTGACCTCGAGGCCGACCTCCGCGAGGTCATGGAGGCTGGTGTGTGAGCGCGAGGACGCCAGCAGAGGCTCCTGTCGGCCGCGTGCTCCGATTCACTGCAGATAGCCGAGCGCCTCGAGATGGCGGATCAGCCTCTCGTCGTCGACCGGGCGGTTCTCCGCGATCCAGGAGCGCAGTTCTCTGCGCAAGTTGTCATGCGGTGGCGGAGGCGGCCCCGGTAGAGCGAGGAGATCGCTGAGTTCACCCGGATCCTGGTCGCGCACGTAGAACTGGGGACGCGAGCGGGGACGCGCCATGAGCTTGGCCTCCGAGGAGACCGAGGCCGTCCAGCTGTTCTGCCAGGCAAAGACCACTCGGTTGGCGTCGAGGACCTCTCCTTCGAACACCGCAGCCAGCGACTCGCCCTGCATTTCGAGCTCCTGCATCTCGGGTTCCGCGGCCGCTGCCGCATCGACGCCGAGTAGCTCGAGGACGGTGGGCATGATGTCGAGATTGCTCACCGCCGCGTCGATCCGAACCGCTCCGGGCCTGCTCGGGAGTCGCATGATCAACGGCGTCTTGAGCTGGGTGTCGAAGAGGTTTCGGCAGTGCTCGAGGTCACCGTGCTCGAAGAACTCCTCGCCGTGGTCGGCGGCGATGACCAGGAGCGTATCGTCCGAGAGTCCCTCGATCTCGAGCTGATCGATCAGGCGTCCGATCTGGTAGTCGGCCATGAGGACCTCATCGTCGTAGAGATCGATGAAGTGGGCGAGCTCGGCCGGGTCGGGCGCCACCGATTCGTCCTGGTACCAGGCTGCCGACGTGGTCGCGATGATTCCGCGCGCAACGTGCGGCTCGACTGATTCCGGCAGCGGCTTCGCGAAAGTGCGGAGGTGTTCCGGTACCGGGGTGTAAGGGCCGTGTGGGTCCATTAGGTGAACGTAGAGGAAGAGGCGACGGTCATCGCGCGCTTGCAGGTGCCTGCGGATCCGTTCGTTGACGCAGGCGCCACGCCGCCACTGACAGCGCTCGTCGAAGACTTCGAAGCCGCGACCGAAGCCGCCGTTCGGGTTGAGGTCCGTTGGCGTGGCACTGACGATCGGGCTCGCCGAGACCGCCACGGTCTGGAAGCCGGAGCTCGAGAGAATGCTCGCCAACGTCGGCGTGTCATCCGGAATAGCCATCGAGATGGGATCGTCGTCGACGAAATCGAACGGCGGCCTCGAGGTGAGCAGAGAATTGACCGACGGGAAGGTGCACGACGCCGAGGCGAACGCGTTGTCGAAGACCACTGACTCGTCCGCGAGCTGGCGGAGCCGAGGCGTAGTGTCGCGCGAGTAGCCGTAGACGCTCGTGTGATCCGCTCGCAGCGTGTCGACCACGATGAGCACCAGATTGGCAGCTTCGTGGTCTCTGCTCGTCGCGTCTTCGGCTGGGTGAAACTGGTCGCCGCCTCCCCAGCAGCCGAGCAACGCTCCCACGGCCGCAGCAACCAGAAACGCCATGGCTGCTCGCGGAAAGGACTTCACAGTCTCGACCAGGCTTCGTCTCAACCGCCACTCACTCGTCGTCATCACTCGAACGAATACGGACGAGAGCGCCTGAGTTCTCAGGTGCGCTCCAGGTTCACCGTCACATCGTGTTGTTGCTCAGGGACGCACCACGTTACTGCGGGCAGCTTCCACGAGGTCTCTCGACCAGCAGCCTTCCACGTGATCGTTGACCAGGCCCATGGACTGCATGAACGCATACATCGTCGTCGGGCCCACGAAGCGCCAGCCACGGCGCTTGAGCTCTTTGGACAGGGCCGCCGACTCTTCTGTTGCCGTCAGACGGCGCAAGGCTGACCACGTGGCTCGCTTCGGCCGACTTCCGGCCCCCGGCTCGAAGCTCCAGACGAAGGCCGCCAGAGATCCCTCAGCGTCGACTAGATCGCAGCATCGTTTGGCGTTGTTGATGGCGGCTTCGATCTTGCCGCGATGCCGAATGATGCCGGCGTCACCCAGGAGGCGCTCGACGCTTCGACTGTTGAAGCGTGCGACTTTCTCGAAGTCGAAGTCTGCGAAGGCTCGCCGGAAGTTGTCGCGCTTGCGCAGAATCGTGAGCCAACTGAGTCCGGACTGAAATCCTTCGAGGCAGATCTTCTCGAACAGTCTCTGATCATCGACGGCCGGATGTCCCCACTCTTCGTCGTGGTACCTCTCGTAGTCGTCGTGGCCGCGACACCAGAAGCAACGGTGCCGGCCATCGTGACCTCGGGTCAGACCGTTCCTCGGGATGGCTCGTGACATGGCGCGCAGTCTACGGCACGCCCGTGCCGCGAGCTCGCTGCTCGAGCTCGTCGAGGGTGAGCTCTGCTCGCTCGTGCCGCCACGACCCGTCGTGCTTCCACAGAACGTAGGACAACCGCTCGGCAAAAGGCGCGAGCTCGTGCGAGCTCGCCAGGACGGTGGCGCCATCAGCGAGGCGTTCGTCGAGCCACCCGACGAAGCGGTCGCGAGATCGTTGATCGAGCCCGTCCAGCGGTTCGTCGAAAATGTAGTTCGTGACCTCAGTGAGTCGAGCAGCGGCGACCAGAACGCGGCGTCTTTGGCCGAGCGACAGTTGTTTGATGGTGCGCTGCTGGAGCTCCTCTAACGCCAGTTCGCCGACGATCTCGTCGATCCTAGAGGAGTCGACTCCGCGCAGTCGGGCGGCAAGTGACAGGATCTCCGAAACCCGGGCAAACGGCGAGACGTCGGGTACCTCCGGGAGATAGACGAGGCGCGACCTGGCTTCGGTCTCTTCTTCCCAGAGGTCGTGGCCGTCGATCGTGACCGTGCCCTTGTCGGGCTGCTCCACACCGGCCAGCATTCTGAAGAGGGTACTCTTGCCGCTCCCGTTGGGACCGACCATCATGTGCAGTCCCTCATCCAGCTCGAGATCGAGTTGCTCGATGACCGCCGGGCCGGAGCGGTAGCTGAAGGTCAGGCTGGTGCCTCGAATCATGGCGTTGCCATGCTATTCGGCAACTGTGAGCTCGGGCCATGCCGACGGCCCGTGGCGCCGGTCGGCGCGCGCGGCGAGCAGCCAGAGCCAGGGCATCGCCAACAGGAGCACGGGGACCATGACCATGGGCAGCAGGGCGCTCGCGAGAGCAACGATGCCACCCTCGATAGCGAGCTGGAGACCGGGGCTGACGAGTGGCATCAGCCGATCATGGCGGGTCAGAGTCGCGTAGCGCAGCCCTAGGGTCAGACTGGCGAGCATCAGAAGCGGGAACTCGAGAGGTGAGACGAGTCCGCCCAGTACGACCAACGGAGCCGCGACTGCTGCTGCGAGCAGCGCATCCACCAGAGAGCGCTGTCGTGCGCTGGTCACCAGCGAGCGCTCCCAGGACCAGGGCGGGCGCTGTTCGCGCACCTGGGTCAGCAAACCGGTCACGACGAGGGTGACGGCCAGGGTCACGAAGAAAGTCACGGCGCGTGCCTCGATCTCTCGCGGCAGCTCGTTGTTCATCAGGAAGAGGAGCCCGAAGCCCAGGGGTACGGCGGCCGTAGCCATCAGGCTCGACAATCCGCGCAGTCCAACGGCCCGCAAGGTGACTCGCGCCACGTAGAGCGCCAGCGCATGGAAAGGCCGTGCCGTCGAGCCGGCTCGCTGGGAAGTGCCCCTGGAGTCGACGTCGGGGGTGTTGGCTAGCAGGATCGGCACGTCAGCAGGTCTGGCGCTGATCAGTCCGAGGAGCACCAGAGCGGCTGGCCCGCTCCAGAAGGCGGCTCCCGCTCCAACGAAAACGGCGGCGAGAGCCAGCAGGCGTGCCCAGGGATCGCGGCGTGTGACGCCCTCTGCAGCTGCCAGACCGAGGACCGGAAGAAAGGCGATCGAGAAGAGCGAAGGCAACGCGTGCCCAAGATCTCCTGCGCCTGAGCGCGCGGCCTCGGCAGCGCGGGCGGCGAGCAGGCTCGCGAGCCACAGCAGCAGAGGTACGAGAGCGATCAACGTCGCGTAGGCAGCCGCTCGTTGCCGGTCAAATCCAGAGAAGGGGAGATGTCGCAGCCAGCCCTGGGCGTCACGGAGCACGATCGATGCGCTCGCCCAGGCCGAGCTCCACCCCAGGGCTGCGATCGCGAGATTTGCGAACCCGGGGCGCCTCGTGTCCGGATAGAGAGCCTCAGAGAGGTTCGCGATCAGATCCGGTCCCA
>JANQPS010000488.1 GCA_028285365.1 Thermoanaerobaculia bacterium
AGCGCGACGAGCAGGTGGCCTTCGCGCGGCGCTTCGGAAAGCTCGAGTTCGACATTGCCGCCCTCAGCAACGTGCGCAAGGACGGCACTCTCCGCTTGGACGACGGAGACGATGTCGTCAAGATCCTCAAAGGCAACATGGGCTGGCATCACGACAGTACGTTCATGCCTGTTCAAGCCAAGGGTGCCGTCTTCACGGCACACGTCGTGCCGAGCGCTGGTGGCGAAACGGCCTGGGCTGACACTCGCGCCGCTTACGACGAGCTCGACGCAGCGACCAGGCAGCGTAACGACGGCCTCCAGGCCTACCATTCGCTCTACTACAGCCAGTCGAAGCTCGGTCACGAAGCGGACAAAGACGAGACCAGCGAATATTCCGGCTACGGCTTCCATGGGCAGGACCCACCCCTTCGCCCCCTCGTCAAGGTCCAGCCCGAGACGGGCAGACGATCACTCCTGATCGGCCGTCACGCCTTTGGCATTCCGGGTCTCTCTCCCGAGGAGTCGGAGACTCTGCTCGACGAGCTCCTCGAGTTCACCTGCCAGGCGCCCAGAGTCCACTATCACCACTGGTCACCCGGCGACGCTGTGGTCTGGGACAATCGCTGTCTACTGCACCGCGCCTGCGAGTGGGACATGAGCGAACCGAGGGTCATGTATCACTCACGCATCGCAGGCGACGAGTCAGAGTTCGCCGCACACGAGTAACTGACCCATCCGGTAAAGCACCGGTAAAGCAGACTGGTGCGGCAGCGGCTCGCGAGCTGCGAGCGCCGGCTCAGGCCAAGGGCCAGTTGACCTCCGTCTCCCAGTCGGCCGGGTCCGGGACTTCTCCCGGATCGGTGACGTATGACTCCCACGGCCCTCCTGCGGCCTGCTCACTATTCTCGGCCAGCCAGCTCTCGATCGCCTGGTGGGCCTCGCTCAGCTGGTCGTAGGGCCCTTTGTGAATCGTCGTCGCCACCTCACCGCCGAAGAGCGAGCCCAGCTCGATGTCACCCTCACCGCGAGCATCACCGGCGACGGGCATCCCCGCCTCGATGGTGATGAACCCCGGTCCGAAGTTGGCATAACGCGCGGTTGGGGGTCCGGCGAAGGCGATCCCGTTCGTGGTGGCGTACTGAAAGACCGCACCAAACGAGCTCTCGAGGGCCGAGGCAATCTCCTCCTGCTTGGCTTTGGTCCTGACGAACAGGAACGGGGTCGCTTCGACGGAGCGCTTCTTGATCTCATGAGACATGTCGATTTCTCCTTGGGTGAAAGGTAATTGGCCGGTTTCGAGCGCCACGCGATAGAGGCCCACACACGGTGCCGTCCTGCTGGCGATCTCCAGATGCCGTGACTTGGAAACGTGCTCTTGCTGCGAGCGCCGACGCCGAAACTCCCGTGGAGAGAGCCCAAACGCCGTTCGGAACGCTCGAGTGAAACCCTCGTGGCTGTCGTAGCCTGCCTCGAGTGCCAGGTCGAGGATGCTCCTCTCGGTGGTCAGCAGACGAGCGGCTGCACGCTGGAGCCTGACTCGTCTTCGGTACTGAAGCGGGCTCTCGCCGAGAGTCCGTGAGAAGACTCTCTGGAGGTGAAACCGAGACCGCCCGTCGGCAGCCGCAAGGTCAGCCAGGGTCTGCAGATCGTCGTCTTCTCCGAGACGCGAAACGAGCGGCAGGAGCTGCTTCAGTGGGTGGGTCACCGAGCCACTCTACCGGCGTCGAGCGACGGGTTCTTGACCATTCTTGCGGCATGGGACCGCCTGAGCCCGTCTTCTCAACCGTCAGCTTCTTGCGATAGCCCCCGATAGTGCTTCCAAGCCCCCCACAAGAGGAGGGCGAAGGCGATATGGACGCCAACCATCGCCGGCCAGCCGAACAGGAAGATCACGTCGTTCGCCACACTCGGCCCGAACCGGCCACCGCCAAACTCCAACCCACGACTACCAAACCAGGCGTTGGCGATCGCAGGCAGCGTGAACAGCCAGGCGAAAGTGAGCGACGAGTAGAACAGGATCGTGTTCTGACGCCTGCCGAGCTCGAGGTACGGAGCGCAGGCAGCGATGCCCATCAAGAGCAGACCGTTGGTAATGCCCTCCAGGTGAGCCATGTTCCACGCACGGCTCTCTCCGGGCACCTGGACGTCCACGTCGCGCACGAACGGCCACAGGTCGATTTCTCCGAGAACTTGGAAGAAGTAGAGCCAGCCGCTGGCAGCAGCGCTGATGAGCAGACCGATCCCATTGAGGACCAGCAGGCTACGACGCTTCTCACTCAACTTCATCAGGCGACCCCTCGCGAGTCTCCTGCTCCGACCTCCTGCTCGATGATCCGCTCCATGGTGGCGACCGCTCCAGGACCGAGACGCTTGGCCCTGTAGCTGTTGAGCAGGAGCTTGGGAAAGCTCTCGTGATGTGGGAGGGCCAGGCGACTCCTGCGCAGCCACCCGAACAGAGACTGCCCCCAGCGGTCGAAGTTCTGGTTGCTGGTGGCCATCGTCGAGAGGTAGTCCAGATTGAACTCCGGATGCGGCACCACCTGACAGAGCCGGTTTTTGGCGTCGTCGTCCTCGAACCTGGTTTCGACGTACGCGATCAACGCCGCGCTGAAGACCTGCTGACACATGAACACGGACTGCAGCGTGAGCTGACTGCCATCGAAGACGTCGCGCTTCTCGCGTTTTGCGAGCCCATCTGCGGTGCAATCGACGAAGACGGTGTCGCGCTCGACTTCGAGCGTGCCGCCGTCGAGCTCGAGACGTCCCGCCTCGACCCGTGACACCCGGCCCATACGGACGACATTCTCGATCGAGCGCAGGGCCTCGAGCTCGGTGCGATTCACCGTGGCGCAGCGAAACTTGGTTGGCCACACCGAAAGATCGAGACGCATGAAGCTCTTGGCTTCTTCGGTCTTGAGAAACACCTCCTCCAGCGAATCGGAGCGCTCGATCAACTGCAGCTGACCGAGGAACCACCCCAGCGTTCGCCCAGGGGTGAGCATGTCGCGATCGAGAAGCCACGCGTCGTTGCTCATGATCCAGGTGATGGCTGCGGGATCGGTGCCCTGAGAGAGCAGGAACAAGACGGCATCCATTCCGGTCTTGCCGGCACCGATGA
>JANQPS010000080.1 GCA_028285365.1 Thermoanaerobaculia bacterium
AGGGCAGCGACGTCGAGTGGCGCGGCATTCTTCGAGATTTTGGCCTCCGCCACTCGCTGGACGTGCTGGCCAATGTGCAGGCCGGGCACAATCATCCGAATCTCACGCTGCCGCTAGGCGCTAGGATACGCGTTGACCCGGCTAGTGGAAGGTGTCGGCTGGTCGAAGCCAAAAGAGCCTCGTGAGTCGATCAGTGATCTCCGAGACCCGGTTTCGTCAGCCAGGAGCCAAAGCGATTTGAGACATCGACCCGAGCCCACGAAACACTCCGGATGATGATCTAGGCCAAGAACGTCGAGCAAGAGATGGTCAAGACCGTTTTCAAGCGCGGCGGCGCCAAGAAGGTGCCGTCTCACTTTCAGGTGGACTTCGAGGAGGGCTCGTTTGTCTTTCGTGAAGGCGACCTGGGGACGGAGATGTACATCATCCAGGACGGCCGGGTAGAAATCGTCAAGACCATCGAAGGGCGTGAGCGTCAGCTCGCGGTGCTGGAGAAGGGAGACTTCTTCGGCGAAATGGCGATTCTCGAGGGGCTGCCGCGCAATGCGTCCGCGCGAGCGACAGAGGACACCAAGCTGCTTCAGATCAACGGCTCTACGTTCGATCAGATGCTGAGAGGCGACCCCGAGATCGCAGTCCGGATGATGCGCAAGCTGTCGCGGCGGCTTCGGGAGACAGACGAACTGCTCAAGCAGGAACAGCGCGGCGGAGCTGCCCGTGAGATTCCCGAGTCCGGTCCGCAGCCGCCCGTTCCAGCACCGACGGTGGGCAAGGGACCCGAGAAGCTCATCCATCTCGATACCGGTGTCGAGTTCCGTTTGTCCAGCGGCTCGGAGTCGACCGTTGGCCGTCAGGACCCGGTGACCGGAATCGACCCCGACGTCGATCTCACCGATGTCGACACGGACCGCTCGACCAGCCGGCGGCATGCCAAGGTCTACAGGCGTGGTTCCAAGTTTTTTCTCACCGAAGAGATCGGGACCACCAACGGCACGTTCATCAACGGCAATCGGTTGGAGACGGGCGTGCCATTCGAGCTCAACATCGGGGACGAGGTTCAGTTCGGCCTCGTCAAGATGAGCTTCCAGAGTGACTGAAGCGGTTGGGAATCTCGGTCGGTGCACGTCCCGATCCGAGATTCGACGCACGGTGGAAACTCTCAGGCGGCGGGGCTGTTGTCGGTGACGCCGCGGCCGCAGGGGCTACTGGCCCCGGATTTGCCCGTGTCGTCTCTACCGGGTGTGGGCGCAAAGCGAGAGGAACAGCTTCGGGACAGCGGAGTCTCGACGATCCTGGACCTTCTCCTGGTTCTTCCGACGGGTTACGAAGACCGCCGAGTCGAAACGCCGGTTGGTGAGCTGACTCGAGAGTCGGTGGGCCAGAGCGTCACGCTTTGCGGACGGCTCGAACAGATCCGATCCGTGCCCACCAGACGTCGCTCACTGCGGTTGACGAGAGCGACGCTGATGAGCCCAACAGGCGACTTTGCTGCGGTCTGGTTCAATCGTCCCTACCTGTCGCGCTCGATGGAGCCCGGTTCTTCCTACCGCCTGACTGGCAAACTCAACCGCTTTCAGGGTCGCACGCCGGAGCTTTCCAATGCCTCGATAGAGGCCGGAGATGCCGAAGGTGGCGTCGTACCGATCTATCCTCGTCTTGGCGACCTGGGCCCTGCGATCGTGACCCGCCTGGTCACAGCCGCGTGTGAGCGCGTGGATTGGGCCGCGGTCTGTGACACGGTTCCCGACGACTTGCTGACCCGGCGTTCGCTTCCCAAACTCGGGGAGTCACTTCGCTCACTGCACGAGCCAGCCGACGGGGTCTCGTACCAGAGCCTTCACCAACGGCGGTCTCTGGGCCATCGGCGTTTGGTCTACGGCGATCTGCTGGACATTCAACTCGCGCTCGCGGCGGCACGCAAGGCCCGGCGCGATTGTCACAAGTCGCATGTCTATCGTTTCGACGAGGAGACCCGTGAGGCTCTCAAACGCATGCTGCCGTTTCGGTTGACGGATTCCCAGCGCCGCGTTCTGCGCGAGATCGTCACCGACATGGGCGCCGAGCAGCCGATGCTTCGCCTGCTGCAGGGTGATGTCGGATCGGGCAAGACGATCGTCGCCCTGATGGCCGCCGCCGTAGCCTGTGAGAGTGGTGTTCAGTGCGCCTTCATGGCGCCGACCGAGCTCCTGGCCGAGCAGCACTACGCGACTTTCAGAGAACGCGTTGCAGATCGCTATCGTATCGAGCTCCTCACGTCCTCCGTCGATGGCTCGGAAGTGGCGCAGAGACTAGCGACTGGCGAGTCGCAGCTCGTCATAGGGACCCACGCCCTCATTCAAGAGTCCGTATCGTTCAAGCGGTTGGGCCTGGTCGTCGTCGACGAGCAACACCGATTTGGTCTCGAACAGCGACGACGACTTGCGGAGAAGGGAGCAGATGCCGATCTCCTCGTGATGACGGCGACGCCGATCCCGAGGACGATGGCACTGCTGCTCTACGGCGACCTCGACCTCTCGGTCATCGACGAGCTCCCTCCGGGTCGCAGTGCGCGCGTGACTCGCTGGCTGACGGCCGAGCGCCGCAGTGAGGTGCTGGAGTGGCTTCAGCAGGAGATCGAAGCCGGAGGGCAGGCCTACGTCGTGTTTCCCGTCATCGACGAGAGCGAGGTTCATTCCGCCTCTCTAGAATCGTTGGC
>JANQPS010000495.1 GCA_028285365.1 Thermoanaerobaculia bacterium
CGACGACCCAGGCACCCAGCGCCATCACCATCCAGACCGGCAGAGGGAGTCGAGAGCGAGGCAGGTCGAAGTCGAGACCACCGCTGAATCGCCCGGCGCCGACACTCGAGGGCAGCTCGACCGCATAACGCCAGAACAGCTCCAGATCTCCCCACCCCACCAGATAGGCGAGGAGCAGCAGCCCGACGACGCCGGCTCCCGAGCACCACGCGACCGCGCACCAGAGGATCCGGCCCCTGAGCCAGATCGTCACCACGATCGGCGACAAGAGCAGAGGCAGGAAGTAGAGGCCCACGCTTTGTTTGCTGAGCGCTGCCAGAACCCAACAGGCCCCCGCCAGTGAGAGCAAGACAGCGGTCTGCCGGGCTCTAGCTCTGTCGCCGAGCGTTCGCAGAGACAGGACCCCGGCCAAGGTGCCCATCATGACGAAGACGAAGGCGCCCTGAACGTCGTTCGGAGTTCCCCAGGGAGGCGAGAACCACAGCGCCGTGGCCAGCCCACCGAAAAACCCAAGCAGGCGATGGCCGGGCACCAACACTCGCAGCAGCGCCACCGAGCACAGTGCCCCGAGACCGTTCACCAGGCACGAGGTCAGGACATAGGTGGTCCAACTCGTTCCGAAGACGGCGAACGCGAGCCCCTGGGCGACGACCACAGGGAGTCCCATGGGCATTACGAAGTCACGGTAGGGCAACTGCCCGGAAGCAATGCGAAAGCCGCCATCAAAAGGCGGCGATTGATCGAACGCGAAGAATCCTCTCGTTCCGGCATGCCAGGCCAGCACGACCGCAACGGCGCCGACGACTGCGACACCGAGAGCATCCCACCAGGTCGCCCCGCGACCCGGTGACTTGCTGCCGTCTGAGGCGCTACGAGCTGTCTTCGTTCTTTCGATGGTCGGACCCTAGCGCGATCACGCGAGCGACGCAGAAAAGTCCTCGAGATGATAGACGCCCATGCGCACCCTTCGATAAGGTGATCGTCCCCCTGACGACGTCCGAGCAGTCACTCCGCAAGATGATGAAAGGGGCTATCTCTTGAATTCGAGCCCAAGACCGAAGCCGCGGCCGCGCTCACGACGCGGCATTCAGCAGAGCCTTCTCACGGTCCTGATCCTGGGGGCGCTCTGGACGCCGCCAGCCTCTTCTCAGGGTTTCCCCAACGTCCAGCGCACGGCCGGAGAGCTCCTCAGCGGACTCAACGAGCCCAACATGGGGCGCCTGGCCATCATCGCTTTCCACAACGGCGTCCTGTTCACGGTTCCGGAGATCCCGTCGAGCCAGCCGGGTTCCGACTTCCAGGTTCGGACGTGGAGCCTCGCCGATCCGAGCAGCCCCGTGGTCCTCGATTCGTGGGGAATCACTCCCATGCCTGTGAATGCACACGGCTATTTCAAGGACGGCGACTATCTGGTGCTCGGATCCAACTGGCCTCCCGAGGCGCCCTGGAGTTTCCGCGCCGGGCCGTCACTCGGAGACCTGACGCGAACGACGGTTCCAAATCTCCTGTGCGCGGGAGTCCGCGGCTGTCTCTTCGGACCATGGTTCGTCGGTGATACCTACTGGTCGTACAACACCGTCAGCGGCAACGCGACGATCTCGCGCAACTGGGTCGAGTTCGCCAACTGGGACCACCTCGGACTGACCGGCGTCATCGGCCACCCGTTCCTGCTCGGTGACCTCTTGAT
>JANQPS010000533.1 GCA_028285365.1 Thermoanaerobaculia bacterium
CATCGCCGCCGTCGCACGCTACCGATGCACGCATCTCAGCGGCGTTCCCACGATGTTTGCTCTGGTCGCTGCGCTCGACGACCGAGATCGCGATCACGACTTCTCGTTCGTCGAGTCCGTGTTCATCGGTTCGGCGCCTCTGTCCGAGACGCTGCTCGAGCAGGTTCGGGGGCTGTTCCCTCGTGCCAGGGTATCGAACGGCTACGGCACGACCGAGGCGGGACCCGCCGTCTTCGGACCGCACCCCGATGGCAAGCCCAGGCCCCCGATGTCGATCGGCTACCCCTACCACGACGTCGAGTGGCGGCTGGTCAACGGGCCGAGCGCCCACGAAGGCGAGCTGGAGCTGCGAACCTCTGCACTGACCCGTGGCTACATCAACCGTCCCGAGGCGAGTGCCGAGCGTTTCGTCGACGGCTGGTACCGCACCAACGACGTGATGAAGCACGACGACGAAGGCTTCTTCTACTTTGTCTCGCGCGCCGACGACATGTTCGTTTGCGGCGGCGAGAACATCTATCCGCGCGACGTCGAAGAGGTCGTCAACAGCCACCCGGCCGTGCGCGACTCCGTCGTCGTCGGAGCTCCCGACGACATCAAAGGCCAGGTGCCGGTGGCCTTCGTCGTCGCGTTGCCGGTGGCCAGTCCGGGACCCGAGCTCGAGGACGACATCAAACAACACTGCCTGAGCAACGCCCCGCCCTACCTCCACCCACGGCGCGTGGTTTTCCTCGACTCACTGCCCGTCGGAGGCACCCACAAGATCGACCGGCGCGAGCTCGAGAACACGGCGACCACGCTCATGATCGAAGCCGGGCGCGCGACACCGAGCGCGTCCGAACCGCAGGCTTAGCGACTCCTCTCAGCTCCATCAGAGCGGCACCCCGTGATCGTTACTGCGGAACATTCCGGTGCACACCAGGTCCAGGCGACGGATAGCGCCACGCTTCACCCTGCAGGTTCCGGTCTGCTCGACCGTGTACCAGTGTCGTGGGTCGAACGACGGCCTGAGAACTAGCCGATAGCGAATCAGATCGCGAGTCCCCAGGCGGCCGGTCGACGCCTCGACGAGACGCACTGGACCGGCCCCGCCAAACCAGGACGTGAACGTGGCGATCGCCTCGTCACGAGTTCGGGCCTGCGCGGTGCCGCCAGGCGTGAGCGCGCGCAGCCAGAGATCGCTGGCAAAGACCCTCTCGAGACTCTCGAAGTTCCCCGCGCCGAGCGCATCGAGAAACTCCTTGACGGCCTCGGGCGTTTCGCTCGGGGCCGCTGTCGAGAAGCGGGATCTCACCGCTTCCAAGGGCTCCGGCAGTCTGGCTTCGGTCGCTGTGACTGTCATGGGTAACTCCTTCTGAGAGGTCAAGCCGCAGCCGCGGCAGGTGTTCTGTCGAGATTGCCGAGGAACTCGATTTCGGGCCTCATCGCTCTAGAAGCCGCAATCAGCAGCTCTCGCACTCGCTGCGCGTTCCAGGTGAAGCTGGCCAGCTCCTCGGTGATCACGAACAGCTCTTCCGACAGGAGATCCCTGGTCGACTGATAGGTGCTCAGAGCTTCGCGCTCGCTCCCGGACTCGCGCAGACTCTGGAAGACAGCGTGCGCCAGGAGCTCGGCGTCGCGCAGCGCATCGGTCATGCCGTGAGCGCTCAGCGGGTCCTTGAAGTGACTGGCGTCGCCCACGAGAGCCCAGCCTGGACCCCAGGCTTGACGCTGAAAGCCGGGCGCCCCACCAAATCCCAGAACCCGGCTCGCCGGTTCCAGCGCCTCGAGTCGCGCCGCACCATCGGCGGAAGCGGCGGCGAACAACCTCGAGGATGAGGGATCCAGTCCTGTCCTGAGGGCGCTTCGGTAAGCCGACTCGGGAACGCCGATCCACGCAAGCAGGAGACCGTCGTTGGTCGGAATGAAACCCGCTCCATGGCCGGGACGGTAGAACCACTCGTACTGGTCTACGGCACCCGCTCCTCTCGAGTAGCGATACAGGGTGGCGCTCGCTGCCTGACCCGACCTGAGCACACGTGCGCCGACCCCTTTGGCCACCAGCGACCGCCGGCCGTCCGCACCGATGGTCATTCGGGCTCGCAACGTCTGTTCTTCCCCAGTGCGGGTACGGACCCGGACACCCGTGACGCGTCCGGCTTCTCGAGAGATCGCTGTCAAACTCGTGCGGAAGCGCACGTCGACACCGGCCTCGATCGCTGCATCGACCAGGACCTCGTCGAGGACCGTGCGGCGAGGTGCGAAGAGAGAGGGCACTCCGGGCTGCGGCTCGAGCGTCAGCGTGTCTGTCTGCCCCGGGTAGTGCACGACGGCGCGACGCACTGCGGGGGTTCCTGCCTCCACGATGCGCTCCAACAATCCCCAGCGACTCAGCTGCAGCACGCCCGCTCTCATCAACGCGTGCGTGGACAAGGTGTCATCGCCGCGCTTGCGACGGTCGATCAGGGCCACGCGCCATCCCTGCCGGGCGAGCAGCAGAGCGGTCGCTGCACCGGCAACACGTCCACCGACGACAATGACGTCGAATTCTTCAGGTTTCATCTCTCTGCACTCCCTTGCGAGTCGATAGCCATGCGATTCCAGCGCGATTCAATGCGAGGCCTAGTGAGGGCCCTAATGAGGGCCCTAATGAGGGCAATGTGAGGCCAATGTGAGGCCACTTCGATGCCGCGACGCGGCGCGAGCCGCCGCCTCTTGGCGACGACTCCTGACCGTGTCGTTGGCACTCGATCTCCATCCGATCTCCATCAATGTCCTTCGACCTGCGCGTCGATATGCACCGGCACTCCAGCCGTGAGGACATCGAAGACAGCAGAACGTTCCTGAGATCACCCTTGACGTGAAAAGACGCCTTCACGTTCTGAAAGCCGTTGCGGACCGTGTCGTCCAGACCGAGGATGCCCGCGAGATCGATCTGGCCTTCGACCACGGACTCGACTCGTTCGATGTCGATCCCGCGCGCAGCCGCGACGTTGGCAATACCCGCGGTGATGCACGACGCAAGCGCGTGCAGTAGATACTCGACCGGAGTCGGTCCCTGATCGTCGCCGACGAGAACGTTGGGATGATCGGCGGTCAGTTCGAAGCTCGTCTCTCGACTCACCTCCTGACCGGTGCCATAGAAGCCGTTGATGGTGCTTCGACTCTGGGTGCCCGACACCCAGCTGTTGTTGGCGCGAAAGCGAAAGTGTGCGAGGTCGCGTTGGCCCTTGACGGCGTCGCGAGTGGCAAACACCGCCGGGATATCGACTCCGTTACGAGCTGGGCGAGTGATGACGGTTGCAGTGGTCATGGATCAGTTCCTTGTGCTGGGACCCGGGCAAAACCCGCGCCCTGGTTTGTAGATGCCAGCCCTATGAGCACCCGCTGTGCCAGCACTGTGAACAGTCCTGAAATCCCCAAAATCTCCCGGATCTATTGACTTCTAGCGCAACCTCGCAGCCAACTCGCTCGTCACGAGACCTCAGGATTACGTGCTAGATTTCCGCCAACACTCACTCAGAGCACAAAACCTCGTGGTCGTTGCGCAGCTGCCCGCTGTGGAAGACAGGTGAGTGACGTACTCGAGGAGCCTCGAATGAGACCGCTCGACGAACAGGCCGCGCTGCGAGCCGTGGTCGAAGGAACCTCGGCTCACACCGGAGGTCGCTTCTTCGAGGAGCTGGTGCGTAATCTCGCTCAGGCCCTCGGCACTCGCTACGCGTGGGCGACCGAGTACGCCGAGGAAGAACAGCGTCTGCGCGCACTGGCGTTCTGGCATGGCGATGACTGGATGGACGAGTACGAGTACCGCGTTCCCGGCACGCCGTGTGAGCCGGTCGTCGAGCGCAAGGAGCTCGTGTTCTTCCCCGAGAAGCTGCTCAGCCTGTTCCCAGACGACCCCGACCTCGAACCGCTCGGCGCCGTCAGCTACATGGGGGTCCCGTTCCTCGACCAGCAGGGCCGGGTAGTGGGACATCTTGCGGTGATGGACTGCGAGCCGATGAAACTCGATCCACAGGCCAAAGGCCTGTTCGAGATTTTCGCCAATCGGGGGGCAGCGGAGCTGCGCAGGCTGCGCGCCGAACAATCACTTCGAGAGAGAGAGCAGGAGCTTCAAGGGCTGATCGACGGCGCCATGGACGCCATCGTGGAGCTGGACTCCGAACTCGAAACGACCCTGGTCAACTCGGCCGGCGAAATCGTCTTGGGGGCCAAGGAGCATCAAATCCGAGGCAGCCTCTTCTCACGGTTCCTCGATCGCGCAAGCACGCGCAAGCTGCGCGAGCTCATGGCCGAGCTCGATGAGCAACCTCTCGGCAAGCGCCACCTCTGGATACCAGGAGGTCTGCAGGCAAAACGTCTCGACGGCTCGCAGTTCAACGCCGAAGCCACATTGTCTTTCAACGAAGTCCACAGGAAACCTCGTTACACGCTGATCTTGCGCAACGTCGACGATCGACTCAACGCCGAGCGTCGAATTCGGTCCCTCACCGAGGACAAGGACTACCTCAAGGAGGAGCTCGCGCTCGTTCACGACGCCTCTGGAATTGTTGGTGACTCGGAGAGCTTCGTCGAGGTGCTGCGCAAGGTCAGCATGGTGGCGCCGGCGAGAACGTCGGTTCTGATCACCGGTGAAACCGGAACCGGAAAAGAGCTCATCGCCCGCGCCGTTCACGAAGCGAGCGGCCGAGGCGAGCGCCCGCTCGTCAAGGTCAACTGTGCTGCCATTCCGGCCAGCCTCATCGAAAGCGAGTTCTTCGGCCATGAGAAAGGTGCCTTTACGGGCGCGTCAAAAGAGCGTGTCGGGCGCTTCGAGCTCGCCGATGGCGGCACCCTGTTTCTCGACGAAGTGGGTGAGATTCCGCTCGACCTGCAGAGCAAGCTGCTCCGCGTCCTACAGGAGGGTGAGTTCGAACGAGTCGGTGAGAACCAGACCCGCAGCACGGATGTGCGCGTGGTCGCAGCGACCAATCGCAATCTCGAAGAGGAATGCGAGAAGGGCAACTTCAGGGAGGACCTCTTCTACCGCCTCAACGTTTTCCCGATTCACGTGCCGCCACTACGCGAGCGCCAAGCCGACGCGATCAAGCTGGCCCAGCACTTCCTCGAGAAGTTCGCACGCGACATGAATCGGGACGTCCCTGTTCTGAGCTCCGCAAATCGCGCAGCTCTGCTCGCTTACAACTGGCCGGGTAACGTGCGCGAGCTCCAGAACCTGATCGAGCGCGCAATGATCACGTGCCAGGGGGGCGAGCTCCAGCTCGATCTACAAGGCTCAACGAGCGCGGCGGGTCAGCAGCCGCATCCGACCGCACTCGCGATCGAGCCGGGGCAGGTGCTCTCCGAGCACGAGATGCAAGAGCGCGTGGCGTCGAACCTGCGCGCCGCTCTGGCCGCCTGCGACGGCCAGGTGTACGGCCCCGATGGCGCGGCCGAGCTCCTGGGCGTCAAGCCCACGACTCTTGCTGCCCGGCTCAAGAAGTTGGGTATTCAGCCAGGGTAGGCTGTAGCGCGAGCGGGTTGCCGGTGCGGCGAATCGTCCGCCCACGGCTGACAGCAGGACGAACCGACCGCACCGGGCCTCTAGGCGACGGCAGCCGTCTGCCGACGATACGCCTCGTCTCGAATGGCCACGAACACTTCGTTCTGAGCCCGGCTGCCGCCCAACTCACCCACACGACTCACGACCTGATCGAACAGAGTCGCTGCCGCTCGGTAGTCGCCACTCGCGTAACATCGAAGCGCCCAGCCGAGACCCAAGAGCGTCTGGGTCGTGGCGCGAACCGCTCCCGCCAGCTTCTGGTCCAGCCATTCAGTCAGGGCCCCGACATCGCCCGCACCCGCGAAGGCAAGCGCTCGATGCAGGTCGACATAGGGATGGTCGGACGGTTCGATCGCTAGTGCCGCCTGTCGAATGGGCTCCCAGTCGACGACTGCGCTCGACTCGGACGCCATCAGGAGACGCCAGAGAAGCGACGGGCCGTCAGTCAGTGCCTGCCCGGTGGCTACGGCGGGCAAGATCTCGCGCTCGTAGCGTGCTCGAGCACTCTCTAGCTCTCCCGCCCAGATCTCGAACACCGCCATGTGCCACTGGATATGGACCCACTCACTACCGCTGCCGGAGCGATGACCCAACCAGGCTTTGAGCCTGACGTACCCCTCATGCTCTCGACCTTCGTCGAGCATGCGGTGAGCCATCTCGTGCGCCGCACCCACATCACCCGATGAAAAGATCTCATAGCCCGTCGCGTCGGTTTTGGTCTCGGTCTTGGTCATGGCTGGCTCCTCTCCACGTGTCGTTCACCGACGGGAACAGCGAGACGAGTGCCAGCCCGGAGGACCATCGAAGAAACGACGCAAGAGCCTAGAAACACTAGGGTTTGAGCTCTGTTTAGCTCGTCGCAGCCACCTCGAATTATTGTGGTCAGGGTCACTGAACGCGCAACACCACAAATTTTCGTGCCGGCTGGCACCCTTCTGCTGGTTCGCGGTCTCGCCACGTCCACGCAGTGTCTCGTCAGCTCGGAGCTTGTGTGCCCCCCTGGCCGGAGCGACGCACCTTCGGAAGGCATGTGTAACACTAGAGTCAGCTTCTTACACTACTCGAGCGACACGACCTCCCTGGCACACACTCAGTAAGCAGCCAGATGGAAGCCAGAGACAGACCAGAGACAGAAGAGCGACGAGCAAGAAGGAGAGAGTGGGACCCATGCAAAAGCTCTTGTGCACCGGCTTGCTATATGTCGCCGTTCCGGGCCTCGTCGTCGCCAGCGACGCCGCGACTCGATGTGACGACCTCTACCTGCTCACCGACGGTGATCACACGGTGGCACCAGGGATTCTCATCGAATCTTCTGGCGACACTCCCGCACACTGCCAGGTGAACGGGGTCATTGACGGCACCATTCGATTTCAGGTCAGCATGCCCGTCGAAGGCTGGAGCGGTCGCTTCCTCTATCACGCCCCGGGTGGACTCGCGGGAGAGATCAGGGACACGACGAGCATGATCGACGACGGCTTCGCCATGGCCACGACGGACGCCGGCCACGATCGAGGCAACTTCGACTCGTCGTTCTACAAAGACGACGAGCGCAAGCTCAACTTCGCCTTTCGCGCGAACCACATGACCACAGCGCTCGCCAAACGCGTCATCGCGACGTTCTACGGGCGGGAGATCGAGTACTCCTACTTGTGGGGATGCTCGAACGGTGGACGCGCTGCCCTCATGGAAGCGCTGCGCTACCCGGAAGACTTCGACGGCATCATCGCGGGCGATCCGGCCATCGACTACGGCTACGGCCTGCTGCCCTGGACCCTGGAGGCAAGTCGTCAGCAGGCAAGGCATCCGCTGACCGCCGACTCGGTCGCGCTCCTGGATGCCAATTCCAAGAAGACCTGCGGCGGGCTCGATGGACTCGAGGACGGCTTGATCGGCGATCCTCGTAAGTGCACCCTCGACGTGCTCGATCTCGAGGCTCTGGAATGTAAAGACGGACCAGCCGCTGACTGTCTCACCCAAGGCCAGATCGAGACCGCGCGCTTCTTCTACACGGGCGTTACCGACGAAGACGGCAACGTCGTGGTGCCAGGAATCTATCCAGGTGCCGAGACCGGCGGCGACTTCGAGCTCTGGGTCACCGGCAATCCGGCTTTCATGGAGGGCTCGGCCAATGAGCTGACCGCCACAGTTCTGGAAACCGTCATGCACCGAGAGCCGGGCTTCACACTGGAAGGATTCGAGACGGTCCGCGATCAGGACGACGTCCGACGCGTGATGGCAGCCGTCGATGTCCCGAAGCCGGACTTCAGAGAGTTCCACGCCAACGGCGGCAAGCTCATCATCTACAGCGGCTGGCACGATCACCCTTGTCGCGCCAAGGTGCTCGAGGACTTTCACGTCGAGACCCAACAGCTCAACGGTGACGACGTGACTGAAGAGTTTCTGCGCACTTTCCTGGTGCCGGGCATGGTCCACTGCATTGGTGGACCCGGAGCCTGGGCCGCCGACTACATCCAGGCGATCATCGAGTGGGTAGAAGAAGACCAGGCGCCAGACCGACTCATCGCCGAGCACGTCGGCGAGCTCACGTTCGTGGAAGCTCAAGTCATCATCGCGGGGCAGACCGTCAGCTGGAACGAGGCTGCCCGAAACGCCCACGCTGCCAGGGAGGGCGTCAAGCGGTTCTCGAGACCGCTGTGCCCCTACCCCAAGTGGGCAAAATACAACGGTAAGGGAGATCCCAACGACGCCGCCAACTTCGACTGTGTGGACGAGTAGCCGGCGAGGGACTGAACTATGAGACGCAGGGTCTTCGTGGGTGGCGTCGGCATGGGAAAGTTCACCAAGCCGAGCGCCGGCCAACGCTACGAGAACATGGGGAGCGAGGCGGTCCAGCTGGCGCTCGACGACGCCGGGCTGGAGCTCCACGATGTACAGCAGGCGTACGCCAGCTACGTCTACGGAGACAGCGCCTGCGGTCAGAAGGTCATCAACGAGTTGGGCATGCCCGGATTCCCGATCTTCAACGTCAACAA
>JANQPS010000535.1 GCA_028285365.1 Thermoanaerobaculia bacterium
ATCAAGACCCATCACAACGTGGGAGGTCTGCCCGAGCAACTAGGGTTCGAGCTCGTCGAGCCGCTGCGTTTCCTGTTCAAGGACGAGGTCCGCCAACTCGGACGCGAGCTCGGCATCCCGGAGGACCTGATCGCCAGGCACCCGTTCCCCGGACCAGGCCTCGCCGTACGCATCCTCGGAGACGTCACCGCAGAGAAGGTGGCGCGCCTGCAGGAAGCCGACGCAATCTTCATCCAGGAGCTCCGCGAGGCCGGCTACTACGACAAGGTCAGCCAGGCTCTCGCGGTGCTGCTGCCCGTGCAGTCGGTCGGCGTGATGGGTGACTATCGGACGTACGAGAACGTGGTCGCGCTGCGATCGGTCGAGACCCAGGATTTCATGACCGCCGATTGGAGTCAGCTGCCACACGAGCTCCTGGCACGCGCGGCGTCGCGGATCGTCAACGAGGTAGGTGGCGTCAACCGGGTGGTCTACGACATCACCAGCAAACCGCCCGGCACGATCGAGTGGGAGTGACTCGGTCGCGGGCTGGAGGGCGGGGTTGAGCTCTCTCCGGACTACGAGTCCGTACTGAACACTTCAGGCTGAGTCGTCGCGCTGGACTGCCGAGGTTGACGATCTAGGTCGAGCTCGTCGACCAGTCCGTCATCGCTCCTGATTCGAAGCCATCGGCAAACAGCGTTGTGTCGCCATAGATCGGTGGTAGATCGGCACCGTTGACGACGCCCAGCGGTGAGTAGCCCATATACCCGGGGAAAATGACGCCGAGATGGGGATTGCCGAGACGCCTGATCAGGACCTCGCTCAGGACCTGTCGGTAGTCGGCGGTCACGGCGAGATCTTCGCCTTCGAACAGCTGGTCCGCGTGGAGCCCGGGAAACTGGCCGTGAATGCCGCCGATCACGTTGCCGCCCAGGAGCATCATGAGATTGCCGTAACCGTGGTCAGTGCCGTTGTCGGCGTTCTGCTCGAAGCGCCTGCCGAACTCACTCTGAACGACGACGGTCAGTCGCTGCGTGTAGTTGGCTGCGCCCGCGCCGTCGAGATCCGTGTAGAGCGCCTCGAGACCAGCTGACAGACTGCTCACCAGGCCGCCGAAGCGACTCGTGGCGCTCACTCCCTGGCCCTCGTGGGTGTCCCATCCCCCCAGGTCCAGAGTAGCGACCTGAAGACCGAGGTCGAGCTTGAGGAGTTGGGCGACGACCTGGAGGTGGTCGCCGAACTCGTCGTCGGGGTAGACGGCACCGTTACCCGGCACGTAGGTGCCGGCAACTCCGAGCTCGACGATGTCGACCGCGTTGAGCGACTGGAGGCCGGTCATGTGGGTCAGCGAAGTACCGCTCTCGTAGATTCTCCGGAGTGCCAGTCGCTGGGGCCCGCGCCACTGCCAAGGCCCGGCATCCAGGTTGAAGGTCTCGGTGTCCTCCATGGCCAAGACATCGAGGCTCCCCCTGAGAGACGTCGGCTGCAGATTTCCCACGGCGATCCGCGGCATCGTGGCTCCTCGAGGCAGGTTGGACGCGGACTGCACGTGGCGGGTCAGCCAACCGTCGAGGGTCGACTTGTCGCCCGGAGTCCCGAGCTCGATGTACTGCATCGCATCGAAGTGCGAGCGGTTGGGCTCCGGTTGCCCAACGCCCTGGACAAAAGCCAGCCTGTTGTCCTGGAAGAGCCCGTGAAGCGGCGAGGCGGCAGGATGGAGTCCAAATTGCCCACCGAGGTCGATGGCCGCGCCACCGCCGGAAGTCGGAACTGCCAACGACGGCCTGGCGGACTCGTAGTAGCCACGGTCGGGCCCGTCGATGGGGGGCA
>JANQPS010000586.1 GCA_028285365.1 Thermoanaerobaculia bacterium
GGACGCGCACCGAGCCTCGCTCCGATCGCGAACCGCCTGACGAGATCATCGACACCGACGACGACGGCGTTCCCGACGACACCGACAACTGCCCCACCGAAGCCAATCCCCGTCAGGAGGACGGCGACTTCGACGGCATCGGTGAGACCTGCGATCTATGTTGGGGAGCGAACGCACTGGGAGACTTCGACGGCGACGGAATCTGCGCCGACCTCGACTGCGACGACACCGACCCCCTCGACGGCAGCCCGCTCTGCCAGTCGAGCCTGTTTCGAAACGGCTTCGACACTGGCAACTTCCTGCTGTGGAGCGAGTGGTCGCCGAGTGGTCGGTGAGGATCGGGAGCATCGGAGCAGAAGCTCTTTTCCAATGTCGCGTGCAACGACGGTCACGAACCGGAGGTTGAAAGGTGTGCTCGCGAGGTCCTTCGCCTTCGGCTCAGGATGACCGGAGACTGAGGTTGAACAGGCTGGGACTGTCATCGCGAAGGAGCCCGCCCTGAGTCTGTCGAAGGAGCCCGCCCTGAGTCTGTCGAAGGAGCCTGCCCTGAGCCTGTCGAAGGAGCCTGCCCTGAGTCTGTCGAAGGGACCTCGGCGCGATCGCAGCGCCATGCTCCTGCTTGAGCGCCACCGATACCCACGGCCCAGTCACCGCCAGTTGCTGCCCCAAACTCCGTTGTCATCCTGACGGAGCGCCGGCCGAAGTGATCGATCGCAGCGTTCTGTTCAGCTGGCGCGGAGGAAGGATCTCGATAGCGTGGCTTCGGTCGACCAGCGCCGGACCGTCGGAGCGACCCACGCCCCAGCCACCCGCTGGTTCGAAGTCACCACAACACGCCGCGTCGGTAGCGACGCCGATCTGGCATCGTGCTCGAGAGATCCTTCGGCAGCACTCACGTACTGATCGCTGTCTGAAACGCCGGTCGATTCTGGATCCGGTCGACGTACTCCAGCAGGTTGGTCTGCTCCTCCGACACCTGCCCGAGCCGGTTCGCCATGAAGAGCGAGTGCCCGAGCATGATGTCCGCGGCGGTGAAGTCGCCCACCAGGTACTCGCGACCCTCGAGGGCCTCGTTCACCGGCGCCACCGCCTTGCCCAAGAGGCGCTGCGCCTGACCCAGAACCGTTGCGTCGCGCCGGTCTTCCGGCAGGATCAAGGTGTGGACGACGATCGTGTTGATCGGCGGCATCACCATGCCTTCGCAGTAGTGAAACCACTGCAGGTACTCGGGAAACTCGGGCGCATCGACCGCCGGCTTGAGCGCACCGTCGGTGTGGCGAGCAAGGACGTACTCGACGATCGCACCCGACTCGAAGATCGACACATCACCGTCTTCGAGCACGGGAACGCGTCCTAGCGGATGGCGCGCCCGGTGCTCTTCGGACTTGAGGTCTTTGGGGTGGAAGTCCATCCGGTTGAGCTCGTAGTCGAGTCCGAGCTCTTCGAGCAACCAGACGATGCGTCCGGCGCGGGAGTTGGGTGCGAAGTGGAGCTTGAGCATGGCGGATCTCCTCGTGGCCTGAGTCCAGTGGGTCGTCTTGGTTTCGAGTCGCAACCATATCTCCGACCAGACATAGAGAGGGAGAGAGAAGGTTCGTGTCTGGTGGGTGGTGACCGGCGACGGCCTCGCGGTGACCGGCGGCAGCGTCACTCTCGGGGTTTCCTGCGTTCAGAATGAACAGAGGGGGCAGACGGTATGAGGAGAGCGGCCTGGAAATCACAGGGGAGGGGGTTCAGAGCGACAGGGAGCCCAGAGCATGGGGGTGGAGTTGGCAACGCCGGTGCCAACCGGAACCGCTTTGCTCAACGTTCTCTCTCCCACTCTCTCAACCGTTCATCGATTGCGGTCAGGAGCTCCTCGTTTCCCAGCGCCAGCTCGCGCGCTCGCCGAGCGGTCTGAACGGCGTCGTCGAACTGTCCGTTCAACGCGTAGGCGCGGCTGAGTAGATAGGTGGTGGCTGCATCGCGTCGCCTGAGGCGGTGCGCTCGTTCTGAGTACTCCAGAGCATCCCTCGTTGCAGCGACGAGATCGGGGGCGTCGGGGCCGACCTCTCGGGAGCGCTCGAGGTGATGGACGGCCTGGTGCACGTCGCCCTGCTCGAGCGCCAGCTGACCGAGCGCGAGCCGGGCTGCGCCAGAACGATCCCATTCGAGAGCCGCTTCGAAAGACTTGGCCGCCGAGTCGAGCTCGAATCGGGCCATCGATCGGTAGCCAGTGTCGATGAGAACTCCCGGGCTTCTCGCGTGGGCGCGCATGGCGTCGAAGACGGGGCTGATGGGCTGACGCCCGTGCCCCAGTTCGAGTGCCATCTCCGCGGCGCGCTTGGCGTCGGAGTGATTGCCATCTCGGCGCAAGACCTGGGCGAGAAGCCGGTATACGTCGCCGTTGCGTGAGCCTTGATCTGTGAGGAGGCGAAGTTGGTCGAGCGACTCGTTGATCTTCCCGTCCAGCAGAGCGAGCCTGGCCAATCCCAGCTGTGCGAGCTCGGCTGTCGCGACTTGGCCAGCGGCTCGCTGGTAGACGGTGCGAGCTTCGCTCAGGTCACCGGCTCGAGTGAGAGCGTCGGCGTAGCTTTGGCTCAGCGCGGCATCGTTGGTTTCGAGCGCATAGGCGTCTCGAAGGTGACCCAGCGCGACGTCGGAGTCGCGGTCACACGCTGCCGCGAGGAACGGCCAGCGGTAGTCGCTCGGATCGCGCCTCATGGCCTCGACGTAAGCCGAGTAGGCGGCCTCGAGCAGGCCGTGAGCCTGTTGAACCATGGCCAGGCGGCCCCAGTCGCGCGCCGCGGCGTCTTCGGTCGTGGCGCGCTCACGAGCTGCTTTGATGGCCTGCTCGACCTGCGGCTCGAGCGCACTCTGAGCGAGAGCCCAATGAGGCGCGACAAGGACGACGCCGAGGGCTACCGCCTTGGCAAGGTCAGCGAACATCAGGGAGCTAGCCCCCTACCTCGCTCGACGATCGTTCGACCGCTGGGGGAGACGTCGAAGGTCTCCAGGCCACCGTCGGACCAGCGAATCGTCAACGACTCCGTTTCTGAGACGGTCGATCTCTTGCCGAGACCAAAGACGGCTGTTGCATCTCGGCTCGAGAGATAGCCGCTCGTGTGGTGGACGGGCCTCAGGAGACGACGCTCGCCGAGGTCGAGCACCACCTCCGCGCCGATCGCATCCCTCTTGCCGTCCAGTACGCGAACGGACAGCCACCGATCGGCCTCCGGGCGACCCCGATTCTCGTAGATCCGAGCTCGCTCGTTGGAGTGGCTCGCCACCAGGTCGAGATCACCGTCCTGGTCGAGATCGACGACCGCGAGACCACGACTCACTCGTCGGTGCTCGCAAAAGCTACTTGTCCCGCAGCCGTCTTCGAAGCGTCCGCTGCCGTCGTTGATGAGGAGCTGGTCAGGCTCGCCGTAGATGTCGCCGTAGCTCTGACCCGGTGACGGAGTGCGGCTCGCCCGCCTGACGCGCCCGTTGGCGACCACCAGATCGAGGTCACCGTCGAGGTCGAGGTCGGCGAAGCTGGTGCCAAACCCGGTGAGCCGTTGACTGAGCATCCCCAGATTGGAGCGCGACGTGCCGTCGAGCATCACGCCGCCGGCCTGTCCGAGATACAGCGTGTTGGTCTCGCCGTCGACGTGGGTGACGAAGAGGTCGAGTCGCAGGTCGCCATCGGCGTCGCCGAGGGTAACTCCCATGCCGGCTTCGGCCTGTCCAAACAGGTTGGTGGCGACGCCTCGGACGATGCCCTCGTCGACGAAGGTGCCGTCGCCCTGATTGATCCAGAGGTGGTTGGGGGTCCCGTCGTTGGCGACGAAGAGGTCAGCGCGGTGATCGGAGTCGAAGTCGTGGCACATCACCCCCAGGGCGGGCGAGCGCGCCTTCGCGATGCCGCTGACCTCACCCACGTCGGTGAATGTGTTGGATCCACGATTGAGAAAAAGACGGTCACTCGCGGGTTCGTAGACGTTGGGTGGGCAGTAGTCTGGGACGCCGCCGGCGGTCGTACAGCTGCGATTCGGGTCTGGCTGAACGTAGCTGCCAACGTAGAGATCGAGCAGGCCGCCGCGGTCGACGTCGCAGAAGGTGGCAGCTGTAGACCAGCCGTCCGCGACGAGGCCGGAGGTTTCCGTGATGTCGGAGAACGTGCCGTCGCCGTTGTTCTGCCACAGCTGATCGGCACCGACGTGGGTCAGATAGACGTCGAGATCACCGTCGTTGTCGGTGTCTGCGATCGCGACGCCCATTCCGTAGTTGGACGCTGCGGATGCCGCGAGACCGGCCGCTACAGTGACCTCGCGGTAGCGACCGTGTTGGGTGCGCCGGAAGAGAGCGGGACCTCTGGGCAAGGCTCCGGCGAACAGGAGGTCGATGTCGCCGTCACCGTCGTAGTCGAACGCGGCCAGGCCAGAGCCCATGATCTCCCGGAGCCGATGCGTAGACGTCGGCGGAGCGGTGTGCCTGAAGTCGATGCCGAGCTGGTCGGTGACGTCGACGAAGGTTTGCGCCTCCGCCGGCTCACCCAGCGATGCGAGGAGCGCAAGGAGCAGCGCAGGGAGCAGCGCCGTCCGTTTCAGGACAAGCGCTGCATTCGACGGCATGCGTGACTGGCCGCGGACTACTGACGGGACCGGCGGTGCCAGCTGGGTAGCCAGGTCTCGTCCGAGCCACCTTCCTCGTCCTGCTTGCGAGCAGCCTTGAGCACGAGGGGCATCGAGTAGTTGGCTTCGTGACAGGCGTACTCGTAGACGTCGTCGTCGGTGCTCCGGAACTGCTGACGAGCCGTGAACGGGACCTCGTAGGTTTCGGGGTCGTCGATCGTGTATTCGTACTGCAGCGTGTCTTCGTCGAGACGGGTGAAGCGCTCGGTAAAGACCACGTTGTCGCCCGTACCGTGAGGGGTGGCGAACGGCTTGAAGTTGGTGGTGGTGACGACAAAGGTGTCGCCGTCCCACTGGCCCGTGGAGAAGCCCTTCCAGAAGCGGGTCGTTGCGGCCACGCTGCCGCTCCCATCTGTGGGGATGACGCGGTGGTCGTTGACCATCTCGACCTGGATCGCGATGTGGCTCTCCGACTGCACGATCTGCATGATGTTGTTGTAGGCGCCGGAGCGCATCGGGTTGTTGTTGAAGCCGAGGATGCAGCGGTCGGTGAGGCTGCGCATTTCGGGGCCTTCGGGTGACAGGCCCTGCATGTCGACGTAGGTTCGATTGCGCTCGCGCGCTGAGGGCGACATGGGCGGCATGCGGCCGTTGGGCGGGTCCACGATCAACGACGTGCGCAGGCTGCCGTCGAGCTGCGTCGCCAGCTCGAGGAATCCCGAGTTGTAGCCGACGTCGACGTCGGCCTGTCCGCCGAGTCCTTCGCGGATCTCACCTTCGCGCTCGGCTGCCGCTGCGCGCTGCTCGACGATCGCGCGCTGGAAGTCTTCGGCCTCGTCGGCGGTCAGGAACTCTCTGTCTTTCCAGCGCTCGGGACGGTTGAGCGGAGTGGCGTTCCTGAAGTCCCAGGTCCCTTCGAGACTGGGTTTCCCCCAGGGTTTCATTGGCGCCTGGGCCAGGGCGGGAGCGGCGCTGACGAAGAGCGCCACGATCGGGAGTGCGGCGAAGATACGAAGTGGTCTCATGGCGTCGCTCGTCAGTAGAGGTTCTTGAGAATTGGCTTCGTTCGGTCTGCACCTTTGCGCAGGTGCGCGTACATGGCGTCTTCCGCAAACGGCACACACTTGTACTCGAGCAGTCGAGCGCCGTCCTCCATGCGCCGATAGAGGGGCATCGAGATGGTCCAGGGCTCGGTGAACACCTGCGGGTCCTCGATGGTCGCCTCGTACTGGATGTGATGCGGGCTCAGCAGCGTGTAGCGCTCGGTGACGACCAGCTGATCGCTGTGCCAGGTGCCGGTGGCGTCGAGCCAGGTGTCGGGCACCTGGTCGGTCACCTTGACCACCAGGGTCTCACCTTCCCAGTGGCCCACCGAGTGCCCCATCCACGAAGGCAGGTCTGCACGGCTGTCCGGGCGATCGAGGTGGATGATGCGGCTGTTGCTGCCCCACTCGTAAGCAATGAAGACCTTGTTCTCCGACTGCACGATGTGAAACGGCAGCGGCATGTAGGTCTGACGCGGGATGCCGGGGATGAAGCACTTGACCACCGGGTCCCAGAGGTTCCATTCGGCGCGATACTCCTCGCGTTTCTCGAGGGCCTCCGCCGTGTAGGGAATGGTGCCGCCCCCTTTGATGTAGCTCTGACCAGCGGGAATGCCGCCCATCGCTCCCAGGACCAGGGTTGCTGGCCCTTTGGTGGCGTGTCCGCCTTCGAGAGTCCAGTGGGCGGTGCCGACCGCCTGCCAGAGTCCATTGAAGTCGGGTTTGTCCGTCGTGTCGCTGGCGGCAGCGGGAGAGGAGGTGGCCAGCAGAAGGGCTGCGCCGATCAGCAAGACCGGCAGGCGAGCGGATGTCTTCGTCATCTGTCGTCTCCCTCTGGAAGCTTCTCGTCGCCGCCACCTTCGGTGGGATCAGTGCCGTCGCGCGGCGCGCCGGTTCCTGACGAGCCCATGAACAATCGCTCGCCGTTGGTGAACGTGATGTCGCGGCCCGAGCCTCGGCACTTCGGATCACAGTCCGGGTCTTTGCTCTGGTAACCCCGCACGACCACCTCGGAGCCCACCGTCAGCACCGTGCGGGTGATGCCGCGCCGGAGCAGGGCATTGGGCGTGCCGCCTTCCATCATCCAGGAGGTCACCGAGCCGTCGTCCTCGGTGACGTCGATGTGGATCCAGCTGTGCGGATTGACCCACTCGACCTTGACGACGGTGCCCGTCACCGTGAACGGCTTGTCCGCGTCGAACTCCGAGGAGAACGCGTGGTGCGCCCACGCTGTGAGAGGGGTGAGGAGGAGTCCAGCGACGAGGACAATAGGGCGTCTCTTGATCAGGAACATGTTTGGGACTCCTTCAGTTTCATCGTCATCCCGAACGGAAGACCGGGAGGGAAGTCCGACTGCAGCGCTGAGGTCGGCCGGCCGAACGGAGGGACCTCGCTCCGCGTGTCTCGACCGTCCAGCGCGTGACCGTCGTAGGTTGCACTCCTTGCATCTGAGACCTGGGGCGTCACGAGATCCGCCATCGGATTGCTGTGGTGTTTGCGGCACTGACGGTGACGCGGCGGATGATCGTCAGAACACCCTCGAGGCCCTTCCTCCGTGCCGGTCGAGCAAGACGCTGCGAACGAACGGCTCCTCCGGCACTCCATCAAGATGACATTCATGTGAGTCGACCTCACCGTTGACGAACTCGCTCTCCCGCTCATCCTCGCACCTCACTCTCGCGCTCCTGCACCTCCCGAGCCTCGATCGCTTTCGAGCGCACGAACGCCTCGATCGCCGCCGCATCCTCTTCATCGAGCACTTCTCGGAATCCCGGCATCCCCAGCTTCGCCAAGGCTCCACCCCGCACGATCGACGACCATCGACGCCGCACGTCAGCCGACATGCGCCTCAGATCGGGCGACGCGGTAGCGACGATCGATGCGACGCCCAGTCCCCGATGGCAGATGGCGCAGTGCTCGTGGTAGAGCGCGTTGCCCTCATCGATGACGGCGTCTGCGACCTCGAGCGGCTCTTGCTCGGGAATCCTCAGATCACGCTCGGGCGGCTTCGGATACTCCGCCGTGCCGTCAAGCTTGAAGACGAGCAGCGTTCCGGGTGCGTCGTAGCGCAGGCTGCCGCTGACCATGGTGGCCACGTACTGCTCGTCCTGGATCTCGAAGGTCATGACGCTCGAGCTGAAGTTGCCGAAGGCGTCGAACTCCCAGAGCTTCGAGCCGTCTTCGACGTCGTAGGCCGAGAAGATCCCCGTGCCGTCTCCCTGAAACAGGACGCCCGAGGCGGTTGCCAGTACCCCTCCGTTGAAGGTGGCCGGCAGCTGGTTCTCCCAGAGTTTCTCGCCGGTCAGTGGGTCGAACGCGAGCAGAAACCCTTCTGACGGTGGTCGTGCATTGGCCGTCTTCTCGAGCTCCTGGCGGTACGGCCCGAAGCCGATTCCCAGGCTGAGCCCCACCGGGTTGATCTCGTATGTGCCCGTCTCGACGAAACCCTCGTCGAGCGAATAGAAGTTGGGGTAGTCGTGGTAGTAGAAGTAGACGATGCCCTTCGACTCGTCGAACGACATGGGCTCCCAGTTGTGGGCTCCCGCGTTGGCCGGAAGGATCCACTGCGGGTCACGCTCGTAGACCACGTCCGGGTTTTCGACTGGCCGGCCCGTCTCCATGTCCACGTGGGTCGCCCAGGTGATGCCGTCCGTGTAGGGATGCGCGCGGAGCAGCTCGCCAGTGTCGCGGTCGATCACGTAGAAGAAGCCGTTCTTGGGCGCCTGCAGCATGACCTTGCGCTCCTCGCCGTCGATGGTCATGTCGGCGAGCGCGATGTCCATGGCGGCGCTGTAGTCCCAGTTGTCGCCCGGGACCGTCTGGTAGTACCAACGCATCTCTCCGGTCGAGGCGTCGACAGCGACGATCGCAGTGAGGAAGAGATCGTCGCCACCCCCCGGCGAGCGGATCTCGCGCGGCCACGGGGCGCCGTTGCCCACACCGATCAGTAGCGTGCCGAAGTCTTCGTCGTAGACCAGCGAGTTCCAGGCGGTGCCGCCGCCACCGTACTTCCACCACTCGCCACCCCAGGTCTTGGCCGCCATCTCCATCTCGGAGTGCTCGAATGGCTTGGACGGATCGCCAGGCACCAGGTAGAACCGCCAGACGACGTCGCCAGTCTTGGCGTCGTAGGCAGTGACGTAGCCGCGGCGGTGGCCACTTTCCGAGCTGCCTTGCCCGATGAACACCTTGCCTTCGGCCACGCGCGGCGCGCCACTGATGTTGAACCGTCCCAGCGCGGAGGGATGGTAGGTGTCGACGTCCCAGACCTCCGCGCCGGTAGCCGCGTCGATCGCCAGCAGTCTGCCGTCGTAGGTCGCGACGTAGACGAGTCCGCCAGACACCGCTACGCCACGGTTGACCACGCCACCACAGCAGGAGTACTTGACGTACTCGCGATCCGTCTCCGGGTCGAACGTCCAGATCTCTTCGCCCGTGGCCGCGTCCAGCGCGTAGACGACGCTCCAACCGTTGGTGGCGTACATCACGCCGTCGACCACGAGAGGCGTTCCCTGCATGCGCTCGCGTGGTCCGCCGATCGGCTTCGACCAGGCGAGACCGAGCTCGTTCACGTTGGCGGGTGTGATTCGCGTGAGTGGCGAGAAGCGCTGCTCGCGGTAGTCCTGCCCGTAGCTCAGCCAGCTACCGGGCTCCTTGTCGACGGCTCGGATGATGCGCTGATCGTCGACAGCGCCGGCAGTGGACGTCGGTGCAGTGACGGAGTCACTCGGTGCGCACGCCAGGAGCGTCGTCAGCGAACAAGCCGTGAGGATCAGCGCACTGGCGGCTTTCACGGCGTCCTGTCGAGTAGATGGTCCATCCGCGGTCGAGAGGTTCACGGCGACCGTCTTGGGTGGGAACCTGGCGCGAGGGCTCGAGTCGAGTGTCTCGTGACCTGGTGTCACGACGTCACTCGCACCCGAAATCATGCGCCCCAGAACCCCGTCGCAAACCTCTTGGGCTCCGTGTCGTTTGTGAGTTCATGTCGTTTGTTAGGTTAAGGAGAGAGTAGCGCAGTTCCAGAAGATTGGTGGCAGACTGGTGGCAAGGATGACCCCAGAGCGAGCCGAGTTGGCCGGGCCCGAGCCCCGTGCGATCAGCATCACCGAAGCGCTCGCCGATTGGCATAGCATGATCTGCGAGCCGGTCGGAGTTCGCAGTGCGGGCTGCGTATCGGAAGAGGTCCGCGTTCCCTCGAGCGACCGCGCGCGATCGGCCAGCTGCAGCTTCCTCGGCGCGCAAATTGCGCCGGCGATCGGCGAAGGCACGCTCGACCTGGTGTCGTTCGACGACGACTTCATCCTGCTGAGCATGCGTGGCGAGTTCCGCCGTGATCTCAACTACGTGATTGCCGGCGAAGGGTGGACCCGGCTCCATTTCCGTCGCTCGGCGCGCTCGTCCATGGACTTCTTCGGGATCGGCGAGAGCGAGTTCGAAGGACCGCTCTGTCAGATCCTGCACCAGCCCGAAGGCGTCGCCGATGAAGAGTGGATCGAGGGTGGTGTGCCTCTGGAGTGGGTCACGCTGCTGATTCGCCCCGAGCTCCTGGTCGAGCGGTTCCATCTCGACTCGGTGCGCCTGGACGATCGGGTCCGCCGTCTCGCCAACGGCTCGGACGACTTCTTGCTGCAGAACTGGTCGCTGTCTCCGGCCATGATCCGAGCCATGTCGCAGCTCTTGGGGACCGACTACCAGGGTGACCTCAGGCGAGTACACCTCGAAGCCAAGTGCATCGAGCTCATTTGCATGATGTCCGACGTGCTCAGCGAACGCGAAAGCAGCTGCCTGCCGGTCAAGTTGAGCACCTCGGACATCGATCGACTGCACGAGGCCCGAGCCCTCCTTGCCCGTCGGTTTGCTGAAGCGCCCAGCGTCGAGCAATTGGCTCGTGAGGTCGGGCTCAATCGCAACAAGTTGAGCTACGGCTTCAAACACCTCTTCGACACCACGATCTCGGACTTCTGTGCCGAGTCTCGCCTGCAGGCTGCTTGGGAGATGCTCTGCGATACGGACCTGCCGATAGGCCGAATCGCTCACCGGGTTGGTTATCGCCAGCCGGCGGCATTCTCCACCGCTTTCAAGAAGCGCTACGGCATGACGCCACGCCAGGCGCGCCTCGGAAACAGCGTCTCGGACACCTGAAAGCGGTGCTGCTCCGGACATCGTGATCTGGGCGCAAGAGTTCGTGAGCTGCGCGCAACACGAGCTGGCTGCAGAGGGCTAGCGTCGTCAGAACCGAGGCTCAGGCCAATGGCCGTTGCCCCTGAACGACGTGCAGGAGGGTCGACGATGAACCGTCGAGATCAAACCCCGAAGACCGAGTCCGCAACGATTTCTGGATCGCTTGACGCAGCGCCGCGGGCGCTGAGCGTTGCAGCATGGGTCATGGCCCTTGTCCTCCTGGTGACGGCTCTCGCGCCCCCGGCCTGGTCGCAAGAGTCAGAAGCTGACGACGAGGAGCGCGTCGACCCGCAGCAGTTCGACTCCGAGATCACGGTGACGGCGCGTCACAGGGAAGAGAGCGCCGCCGACGTCCCCATCTCGCTGACGACGCTGAGCGGTGAGTCGATCGACGAGGCGCGGATCGACACATTGCAGGAGCTCGAGCACTCGGTGCCCAACCTGGTGTTCGGCGAGACCGGAACCTCGGGCGAGACCTTCGTCGGTCTGCGCGGGATCGGAGACTTTTCTCGCAACATCGGATTCGACACGCGAGTGGGCGTCTACATCGACGGTGTTTTTGCCGGGCAATCGCTGTCGGTGGATCAGGGACTGGTCGACATCGCCCAGGTCGAGGTGCTGCGGGGACCGCAGGGCACGCTGTTCGGTAAGAACAGTTCGTCGGGCGCCATCAACATTCTCACCACCCGGCCGGAGCTCGGCCAGACCAGCGGGCGTTTGACGCTGGGTCTTGGCAACCTCGACACCGTGAGCGGTCAGGGACTGGTCAACTTCTCGCTCTCGGACACGGTTGCGCTTCGTCTCTCAGCTGTCTCCCAGAGCCAGGACGGCTACATCACGAACCTACTCGACGGCAAAGAGCTCATGACCAACGATCACACCCTCGGCAGGGGGCGCCTACGCATTCGGCCGTCCGATCGGACTGACGTGAACCTGTCGATCGACGTGAGGCAGCAGGACAACGATCTGCTGTTCCTCGAGCCGGATCCGGACTTCGAGCTCGCTGCCGGCAATCCGGCGGCCGCTCCGCGTTTTGTGATCGATCAGGACGCACCCCTGATCGACGAGAACGGTGGTTGGGGCGCGGGTTTGATGGTCGATCACACGCTAGATAGTGGACATGTGCTCACCTCCATCACCGGCTACCGGACCGTCGATCGCAAGGTTGGTAGCGACGAAGATGCCACCAGGGTCTTTTCTCTGGCCGCGCGCTTTTTCGTCGACGACTTCGAGCACCTCACGCAGGAGGTGCGGCTGGCCTCTCCGGGAGACGGCGACTTGCGCTACGTGTTCGGTGGCTTCTACTTCGACCAGGAGGCGATCACCGACCGACGGGTTGCGCTCGGCCCGGGTTTTGGCGGTCCGCCTGAAGGTGTCGACGCCGCGATTCAAGACTCTGCCGTGGATACCACCAACCTGGCGGCCTTCTTCAACGCCGATTGGGACGTCGCACCCGCGTGGACGATCAGCGGAGGTCTTCGCTACACCGATGAGAGCAAAGATGCTCGCATCGATCAGTTCGTTTTCCCCGGATTCGGACTCGCGGAGCAGGTCCAGGAGACCTTCGATCGAGACGAGGACTACGTGACGTCCACGCTGAGTGTGCAGCACCAGGCCACCGACAACCTGCGCGCCTATCTCTCGTACTCGAGCGGCTACAAGGCTGGAGGCTTCAACGTCGATCTGGTGCCGACCGTGGACGATCTCTTGTTCGAGGAGGAGACGGTCGACAGTCTGGAGCTCGGCTTCAAGAGCCAGTCGGGGAGCGGGAGATCGCGGCTGAGTGCGGCGGCCTTTCACGCCGAGTACGACGACTATCAGGTGTTCCAGTTCCGCTTCGACCCCTTCAGTGGCACGACGGCGCTGCTGATCTCCAACGCCGCGTCAGTGACCACTCAGGGACTCGAGGTCGAAGGTGCTGCACGCCTCAACGACAGCTTCGAAATCGCCTACGGGGTCGGCTACACCGACGCCACCTTCGACGACTTTCCCGGCGGCGCTATCGACGCCACCACCGGGGACCCGCTCAACGTTGCGGGCAACACCTTGCCGCGGGCGGCCGACTGGACCGGTAGCATCACTCCGCGCTACAACTTCTCGGCCGGCTCGACCTTCGGATCGATCTCGCTCAACTACACCTATCGCGGTGACCACTACTTCAATCCCGACAACCGCGCGAACTCGTTCCAAGAGGCGTATGGCCTCCTCAATGCCGCCATCGATCTCTACCTTGGTGAGCGCTGGTCGGTTGGCGTCTGGGGCCGCAATCTCACTGACGAGGAGTATCGCGGCATGCGCGGGGTGAGTTTCCTCGGGGTGCCGTTCAGTCTATTTGCTCAGCCGAGCACCTATGGCGTCGATCTCACGGTGAGGTTCTGATTTCGGACGGAGGAGAACGAGCTTCGTGCAGGTGCGCAGGTCGATGAAGCCAGCGACCCTCGTCCTTCTGGCGGGTCTTTTTGTGGGCCTCGGTGCCGCCGCCCGACAGGCTGCGGGAGAGACGCTGGTTCTTCGTTTCGCGCGCATCATCGACGGCACCGGGCAGCCGCTTGTCGGTCGTGAGCTGCTGATCGAGGACGGCACGATTCGCGGCGTCGGTGACGGCCTCGCCCAGGGCCGTGCCGATGT
>JANQPS010000595.1 GCA_028285365.1 Thermoanaerobaculia bacterium
GGCGCTTGTCCTGACAGCGCTCGGCGTGCTTCTCGGGGTCCGTGCCTTGCAGTCGAGTCTGGTCATCCGCGGCATCGCCAGGCTGCCGGGTGGCGCAAACCTCGAGCCAATGGACGAGAGCCTGGTTCTCGGCTCGACGCTGTCCCATCGGCCCTTGACCGCCGTGCTCTTCGTGCCGGGGAAAGAAGACAGTCGGGCGGCACTGGAATCGATCAGGTCGGTCGAAGAGACCGGCTACCCAGGGATCGAGATCCTGGTCCTCGCACAGCGCCCCAACGATCTTTCGGAGATCCGAGACCACTTCGGGCTGAGAGATGCCGAGCCCGTGATCGTCAAGGCTGACAGTGGCCACCGCTATGAGCAATGGACTGCAGAAAGTAGTGCCAGGGTGCGATTGATCAGAGGTCCGTTCAGGGACTCGGAGAGCCTCGCCTTGACCTTCTCGTCGTGGGCTGGACTGTTCCCGTTGCTTCTCTGGCTGGCGCCCGGGGTCACCGTGAGTCGAACCACGCTCCTCAGGCTAGGGGCCACCCTGGAGCGAGATCGCGGCGTTGCGGCGGTTGTGGGCAGCACTACGGCTTCGGCGAGTTCGACACGTCTCGAGCGCATCCGATCCTGGTGGAGCGAGCTGCGCAACCTCGAGTTCTACGGACTCCTCAGCGAGGCTTGTGCTCTGGCGTTGCCGGCGTCGATCGTCCTGTTTCGGCGCTCGGCACTGGTCGACGCTGAGGTCTTCGACCGCGGGGAAGCGGCAAGGATCGCGGACGTGCTGCGACGTCTCGTCGAAAGCCGATCACTGGGTGCCACGGAGTGGCGGCTCGCGGCCTCGCCACACGCGAGTGGGCAATGGTCGCGGACGCCGAGCCCCGCGGCGACGAGCGGGGCGGGACTGCTGGGCCCGACCGAACACGGTGCGCTGCAGGATGGACTCCTGCCTGCGGACTGGAGTTGGCTGGTGCGTTTCTACGCCCGCATTCGGGGGCCGTGGCTGCATCGTTATGAGCTGCTCGTCGCGGTGCTGGTGGTCTTCCAGGCGGCAACCGGTACGCTGCCCATGGCCGGGGCTCTCGTGGCCTTGATGCTGTTGTTGCTCCTCCCGGCACTGCTCTCGACGCTTGCGAACGTCTGGGAGCAGCTCGTCACCAGTTCCATCCGGCGGGAGGAACTTGTCGAGACGCCCGACGCCAAGTAGTGCCGCGTCGAGGCCGTCGAGGCCCGTTACGCTCGGGCGAGCTGCCGAGCTGAGTTCTCGCAGGACTGAAGGTAGCTCTGCCCGAAGAGATTGAGATGGTTGAGCAGGTGATAGAGAGTGTAGTGCTCGATCTTGACGTGTGCTCCCGCAGGGAGCGGCCAGGCTTCGGAGTAGGCGGAGTAGAAGCGCTCGGAAAAACCTCCGAACAGTCGAGTCATGCCGAGTTCCGCCAGGCGATCGCTGAACGAGCACGCGGGGTCGATGACAATGGGAGTGCCCTCGTGGTTTGCCAAGGCGTTTCCGGACCAGAGGTCGCCGTGTATCAGGGACGCGGACTCATCTGTCGCGAGCTGAACGTCGACTCGTTCGAGGATCCTGCCCAGAAAACGGTCGAGGTCGCGGCTCGACAAACCTCGATCTCTAGCCTGCCGGATCTGCGGCTCGAGCCGACAAGAGGCAAAGAAAAGCGGCCAGTCCGACATTCGGGTGTTGTCTTGCCGAGTGGCGCCCAGGTAGCTGGCCCGGTGCCAGCCGTACGTTTCGGAGGCAGACGTCTTGTGGTGCTCGGCCAGCTGGGAGCCGAGCTGCTCCTCGAAGGCACTGGTCTTGGGCCCGGTCTCGACGAACTCCATGACCAGAATGCCCGTCCGGGGGCAGTACTGTCGAGAGCCCGGAACTCTCAAGACCCCTGAGTCGTCCAGGGCCTCCAGGCCATCGGCTTCAGCGGCCAGCACGTCGGATCCGGGACTGGCCGGTACCTTGACGAAGACATCGGGGCCGCCGTCGTCCAGCCGAGCTCGAAAGGTCTGCTGAAAGTCGGATGCACCGTGGCGCAAGAGCTCGAGATTCTGAGCGCTTCGGTCCGCCAAGGTGAGGAGATCGCGCAGAGACTGCTGCCAGGTCATCGCAGGCTCACTCTCGCTCACGATCGCTGTTCACGCCAGGACTCTCACGCCCACGACGGCGTCCTCGGCACGACGCTGGGACTCCCTGGCACTTCAGGGGTGTGGAGTCTCGTGCGGCTCGCCTGGTGTCTCGATTCCAAGGTGCTCGGCGAGCCTCGGGCAGGCGGCTTCGAGCATCTCCACCACGAACCTGAAACCGTCGCTTGCGCCGTAGTAGGGGTCTGGCACTTCCTCCGGCCAGGAGTCGTCCAGAAAGTCACTGAGGAGTTTGACGTCGGCTGTGCCGGGTGCTGCACGCCGAGCGCTCTCGAGGTCGCGGAGGTTGTCGTGATCCATCGCCACGATCAGATCGAAACGCTCAAAATCATCGACCGTGACAGGGCGCGACCGGCTGGTGAGCTCGTAGCCGCGCTCCGCGGCGGAGGCCCGCATGCGCGGATCCGCTGGCTCGCCCTGGTGATACCCCGAGGTCCCGGCTGAATCGATCTCCAGCAGCGCTTCTGCGCCGGCAGAACCCGTCGAGTCATCCCCAATCGAGGAGGGCCCCATCTCGGAGACAAGCTCGGAAACCTGCTCGGAGACATGCTTGGAGACAAGCTCGGAGACATAGTGCCGGAAGACTCCTTCTGCCGTAGGTGAACGGCAGATGTTGCCCATGCAGACGAAGAGAACCTTCTTGGGAGCAGTCATCTCGATCGGTCTCGTTCCCCGGAGTTCTTGAAGAGTTGTTCGCGATGGCGCCTCGATCGGGCGCGTGAGAGGCCGGGCGCTGGACGGACACGGCAGTGCCGAGCTGAATCCCTCGGCACGCGACGCTCGAGGGAAGCATCGTCGAGTCAGGTGGCGTACGACCCTCGAAAAGGCGAGGGCCGTCCGCTCGACTGGCTGACTCAGGACATCTTCATTTCGAAGAAGCAGAGCTTGTTCCCGTCGAGGTCGCGCACGTACGCCCCGTAGAAGACTGGCATGCGTTCGCCGGGAGGGCCGTCGCAGGTGGCGCCGAGCTCGATGGCCTTGTTGTAGAGCTTGTCCACACCCTCGCGCGAGCCGCCGGGAATGGCGACCATGTTGCCGTTGCCGCGGTGCTGCTCTTGCTGATCGTAGGGGATGCAGACTGCGAGCATGGGGGAGTTCGGGCCTGTGCTCCAGAACTTGATGCGATCCATACCGAAGGCCTGCTTGGCACCCAGCTCGCCCAGTAGCGCGTCGTAGAACTCGACTGCTTTGTCCATGTCGTTGGTGCCGATCGTGACGTAACCGATCATCGTCTGAGTCTCCTTGCTGGGATCGAGTCGCCGCGCCTTTTGCGAGGCGACGTAGATAGGGTGAAGGTCGGGCGGAAGCTATCACCGAGCGGGTGACTCGCCACTCCGGTTGGCAAGGGGTAGGGTTTCCCCATGAGCGGCTGGCGAAACTGGTCGGGGCTGGTCGAGAGCTCCCCCGACCGTTGTGAAGTACCTGACTCTCTCGAGCAACTCCGCGAAGTGGTCGCGGCCGCTCAGAACCTGCGGGTGGCCGGCAGCGGCCATTCGTTCACGGCCCTCGTTCCCTGTGACGACGTCATCGTGAGTCTCGAGCGACTCGGGGGAGTCGTTGCGACCGACGAGCCGGCGCGGCGAGCGGTGTGCAAGGCCGGAACGCGGATCTGCGATCTGGGTGAGCCGCTGTTCGACGGCGGACTCTCGCTCAGCAACCAGGGCGACATCGATCGGCAGGCGCTGGC
>JANQPS010000703.1 GCA_028285365.1 Thermoanaerobaculia bacterium
AACGCGCCAGGCAGGCAATCGATCAAGGAGCTCCGCAAGAGGCCCTCGCGCATCTGGGTCGCGCACGCACCGAGATTGCCGAGTCCAGGCACGCGGATCAGCTCGAGGCAGCGGCAAGAGCCGCCATCGAACGAGCTCGACAAGAAGTCGTGATCGAGGAGGCCTCGGCCCAGGTCGACCGTCTCGCCAAGGCCGGCAACTTCGACCAAGCCAACAAGATCGTCGACGAAGCTCGCGAAGCCCTCGGCGAAGGCGAGATGTTCGACACGCTCCGGACTCGAGTGGAGACTCTCCGCGCCTCCATCGACAAGCGTGACGCTCTCGCTCACCTGGATCGCGGCCGCCAACTCGTGATCGCCGGCAAGCCCGAAGAAGCCATCCCGGAGCTACGTCGAGCGATCGAGCTGGATTCGTCGTTGATCGAGCCTGCCGCCCTCCTCGACCAGGCCGAGAACGCGATTCGGCAACGCCAGGAAGAGGTCGAGCTCAGAGCCCGAGCCCAGGAAACTGCCGCCAGCATCGAGCAAGCGATTGCCAACGACGAGATCGAAGAGGCCGGAGAAGAGCTCGACCGTCATCGCGAGCTGCTCGGCGACGCGGGCATGCTCTCGACTCTCGAAGAGAAGCTCACGGAGGCAGCGCGCAAGAGATCGGACGCCGTGGCGCAGCTCACAGGGCTCATCCAGGAATCCATAGAGCAAGGCCGAATGGACGAGGCGCGCGAGCTCATCGCGAACGGTCGCGAGCGCCACGGTCACACCCTGTTCGGCGCCGAAGAAGAGCAACTCGAAGCGGCCTCGGCGAACGCTGACGCTCTGCACCTCGACAACCAGCTAGCCAACTCCAAGCGCGCGATCGCCAGAGGGGAGCTGACGGACGCCGCGGTGCTGCTTCGCGAGCTCAAGCGAGTGCGTGGCAACGATCCGGAGATCGACGAGCTCCTGGAGAAGACGGAAGAACAGCTCGCCAAAGAACAGCAGGATCGAGAGCGGGTGGCGGCGATAGCCGATACCCAGCGTCAAGCCGAACAGCTGACCGCCAAGTCCGAGCACAAGATGGCACTCGACCTCGTCGGCGAGACCATCAAGCGCTACAACGCCTCCGAAGAGCTCCTGCCCCTGGCTCGCAAGCTACTAGGTCTGGTCGCCGAACACGAGGCCCGACGCAAGCGTCTCGTGCGAATCGTCGGGGCGATTGCCGCAGTGGTCCTCGTGATCGTCCTCGTCAGCCTCTGGTGGTTCAGTCGAGAGCCCGCCACGCCACCGCCGGCGACCTCAGGGAATGCGCTGCTTTTCGTGGACGCCAGGCCCTGGGCCAACATCATCAGGCTCCGAAGCGAACAGCAGCCAAACGTCGAGCTGCTCGAGAGAACACCCAGCGCGACGCCACTGTTCATCCGTCTGGCACCGGGCAAGTACCGCATCACGGCCCAGGCACCTGACGGACGACGGACCCAGGAGCTCGAGGTCGAAGTCTCGCGGACGGGCACGACGACCCAGGAGTTCGTGTTCGAGCGACCAAGGGCAACCGAGCTCATCGAGGCCCTCTCTCAATGACCGCCTCGAAGCCGATGACGATCACGTGGCATCAGCTCCGAGGATCCGCCCCTTCCCCGACGGTCGAGCGCCGTCGCCGGTTGCGGGTCCTCCAGTGGCTCAGCCTGATCCTCCTGATCGGGGTGGCGCCTTCGACCGCGGACTGGCGCTCCGACTTCGTCCAGGCCGTCGAACGTCTGGAATCTGGGGACGCTTCCGCCGCAGCCGGCCTCCTTCGCCGGGCCATCGGTGAGCGCGGCTCCGAGTCCAGCGAGATGGTCGAAGTCGGAGATGACTCGGTGCCTTATCTGCCTCACTTCTACCTGGGAGTTGCGCTCGACCGCACAGGTGACTGCCGGGGTGCGCTGGCCGCTTGGCGCACCTCTGCCGATCAGGGCCAGGTTCGCAACCATCGAAGCGCCTACACCGAGCTCCAGGACGGAATCGCCAAGTGCACCTCCGCGAGCGATAGCGACCCGGCCCTCAGACAGGCCCGCATCGACGCCGACCGGGCCATCTCGGACGCACAATCGAAACTTTCGGCGGTATCGCGAACCCTTGCGGCGGTAGAGCCCGGCCGTCGCTCTCGCGCGCTCAACCGAGCGGCCGGTGACATCGAGAGCATCGGACAACGAGTCGAGCAAGCCAAGGGCGAACAGGAGGCAGCGGATCGTGGTCGCACCGAGGATCGTCTGGGCAGCTACACGCGAGCCCGTCGACTCGCCAGCGATGCTGCGGACGAGCTGGCCATCCTCAGTCCTGAGATCGACTCACAGATCGCCCGCCTGCCCCAACCCGCCGCTACCACCCCACGAGCCACTCCTCAGACGAGCTCACCAACGAGTCAGATCGCGGACGGCGAGACGGCCGAACCGGAGACTCGCTCTGGGCGCGAGCAGGGTGAGCCGAGCGATTCAGCCTCCGGGAGCCGGAACCAGGGCGCTACCGAGTCGGCAGAGATCGATCTGGAGGCGGCCGCGACGGCTTTCGTGGGCGGCGACTATGATCGCGCCGTCGAGCTCCTCAGCGGGGCGGAGAACGCTTCTGATCAGGAGTTCCAGGCTCGCGTCATCCGAGCAGCTGCGCGCTTTGCCCTTTGGGTCAGGGGCGCCGAGAGCAGCACCGAGCTCCAGTCGGCGGCGGCGGCAGACGTCGCCCGGTGCGCAGAGCTCCGTCCGGGCTTCGTCTTCGACGAACGACTCTTCTCGCCACGGTTCATCCGCTTTTACAGCGAGAACAGCTAGTACACCGACTCATCCGCAGGCTTCCCTGCTGGCTGGGCAGGCTCTTCTGACTTGCAACGCCCGATACCTGCAAGGGTCCAGTCACCCGACGATTGACACGGCGAACCCTCGGCGAGGCGCTACCTACTCGGTGAGATCGGAGGCGCGCAGAGTCAGCTTGTCGCCATCGAAGTCTGCAAGCTCGTAAACCCAGGACCCGTGGTACGCATTGAACTGCTGGACTTCGTCGGCACGACGGAGCGTGTCGGCCTTGTCCTGGAGCTCGTCGTCCTGGTCTTCCTGATTGAGCTCGATCTGCGTGACGTTGAAGTAGCCCGTCAGTTTGACGAAGTGACGCTCGTCGGCTCCCGCATAGGAGACGATGTAGCCGCTCTCATCGTCCAGGTCGATACGAAGAGCTTGTGCAAACGGCAGGGTCGCGACCTGCGGGTCGTCGGCGAGAAAGACCTCCTCGAACCTCAGACGATTGAGAAATGACGACAGCTTGCTGCTCTCGGAGGTCTTGAGCTCCCGACCCGCGGGCTGCTCGAGCTCCAGCGAGCCACCGTCTTCGCCTCGCGCCAGGACGAAGTCGGCGCCCTCGATACGGCGGACATCGCCGCTTGCGTGATCGACGATTTCGCGCTGAAGGTAGTCCTTGGCACCTGCCGCGAGGGTCACCCGCGCAGCCGTCAGGTAGATGGTGCGATCTTCGCCATCCTGACGCTGCACGTACGTCCCTTCACCACCCTCGGTCTCGCTACCGAGTCGGAGCCGGACCATCTCCTGCCCGCTCGCGTTGCTGAACGTCACTTCAGTCGACTCGTCGCCTAGAGGCTCGATTCCGAGCTCACTCGCAAGGCTTTCGGAGTCGCCGACCTCGCGGTCAAGCCCAATCTCGAGAAGATCTCGAACAGCGCGATTGATTGCGTCGTTACGAGCTCGATAGCCGTGCTTCTCTTCGACGATGTAGCCCTCACCCTGCCTCGTGAGAGTCAGGGTCTCACCACCTTTGGACAGGACGATCTGAGCGATCTCGTCAGGGTTGAGATTCTGGAGCAGGCGCTGACCGCGCTGGAAGCCGTCGGCACTGCTCTGGTCGTACCAATACGTGGCGGCCGAGAGCAGCAGGAGGGCTGCGGCAACCACGGTCAGTTTCTGATTGAGCGGATTCATCGGTGAGCTCCTCGGATCCTGAAGGTCATTACACGATGATCAGATGTTGCAAGGTGAGGGTGAGCTGAACGGTGACGCCGGGAGTGGCCTAGCGGCCACTCACGCGCCGTCGCGCGAAGAAGAAGCCGCCGACCAGCACCGCGATCGGCATCCACCCCATCACGGCAAAGCGCACCTTCGACTCTTCCCATTCGAGCGCCTCGCGCCGTCCCTTCCGGATCTCTCGAAGCTGCCGATTGGACTCGGCGATCTGCTCGTTGAGCTGATCCACCTCGTCCTGCAGGTTCTTCTGAAAGAGCGAGGCGTTGCGAGCCGTGATGCTCGACTGCTTGTCGCGCAGCTCCTGCTGGAAGGCTTCGATCTGCTCACGAATCTCACGCTCTCGCTCGAGCGTGTCGCGCTCGGCGTCAGCCTCGATCTGGTCGAAGAGCTCGAAGGGGCGGCTCAACGCCTTGGTCGAACGAATTGCCATGAGCTCCTCGGAGCCCAGCAGGAAATCGGCACCATTCAGCAACACACGATGATTGTCGTTGGCTGCCTGGATGATCCCAAAAGGACTCTGCACGAAGGCCAGCTGATCCGAGATGAAATCGACATCCGAGAAGACCATCACCGCGGCCGCATCTCGCTCCTCTTCTGCAACCGGCTCCATGCGCAGCATGACCGCGTCGTCGGGAGGCGGCAGTTCGATTCCAGGCGGCAGATTGGGCGGCCTCTCGGCCTCCTTGTCCGGGTACTCGACGCCGTCTGGCCAGGCCGTCGGGAAACGGCCGCGCAGGAGGTAGGCCAGCACCACGGGCTTCGTACCAGGCACGAAGTTGTCGCGCAGCTTGGCCGGCTGGTTGAAGTCGGTGAAACCCAACCCGTCGGTTGCGAAGCCCGGCTGAACCGCCAGGGTGTTGCCCTGGGCCGTCGTCGTGATCAATGGCACGATCTCGAGATCCGAGGCCGGCGGGGAAGGCGCTGGCGCCGCGTCTTCTGAAGCGGTGTCATCGTCGGCGGTGGGTGCGGGCGCTTGCGCATCCGTGCGCTCGAGAACTCCGGCCAGCAGGAAGCGCAGATCACCAAGCCCCTGGAAGATAGGCGACGTGGCATCGACGGCATCTTCCCAGTGAGCGTCGAGGATGCGCAGATCGACGATGACCGACTCCGCCGGCCCGAGCTGACTCACCGGGCGTCTGACCGCCAGATCGAAGTCGGCCGCAAACTGGTCTTCGGGACGAGCGATACCCCATGAGCGCAGCATCTCGTCCAGATTGGACGCTGGCTTGTACTGCAGAGCCTGCCAAGGCTGCTGGGCATTCTGCGGAGGCCGATCGTCCAGCGCATACGCGTCCAGGAAGATCATGGCGTCACCACCACGCTGGATGTACTGGTCGATCGCAGCCACCGTCTTTCGAGGGAGGTCCTTGGGGTGGATGACGATCAGGAGGTCGAGGTCGTCGTTGGAAATCGAGTCGGTGTCGTTCGGCACCTGCTCGACCTCGTAGAGCTCCTCCAGTACCTGCACGGCAATCCACTTGGGGGTCGGCTGACGACCCTGCGCCGCAAGCATCTGGGCCATGAACGGGTCCTGCGAGCTACCGAGGACCTCGAGGCTCGAGAGGACGCCTACTCGAGCCCTTTCGGGCCACAAGAGGCGATAGAGAGTCTTCGAGATCTCGTACTCGACGTTCTCCTGCTCGTGGGGCCACAAGAACTCGATGACCTCGCGGCTTCCCGTCTCGGTCTCGAAGGTCAGGCCGAAGTAGAAGAGATCACCTTCTTGATTGATGAGCTTGCCGTCGAGCCCGTAGTCCGCCGCCGCCTCAGCTTCGTCCGAGTCGGTGATCGGGTCCACGAAGTCGAGCTCCATCCGGCCGCCAGCTGCACGCTCGTACTCGCGAAGCAGACTGCGGAGGTAACGCTCGTAGGTAATGAAGTCCTTGACGAACTTCGGCAGGCTCTTGCCAACGGTCTCCGAGAAGTAGAGCCGCACCTCGACGGGCTGTACACCCTCCTGGTCCATGCGCTCCATGAGCGCCAGGGAGCCCTCGCTCAGCAAATAGAGGTTGTCTTCCGTGAGATCGGCTCGCACCCCGAGCCAACGATCGATCAAATGCATCGCAAAGACGCCCGCCAGTCCGACGAGCACCACCGTCAACAGTCTCGAGCTCCATGTCGACATCAGCGTCACCTCACTGGTTCTTGGTCTGGTTGAGCAGAACCATGCCCGCAATCAACCACACCGTGGTGAACACGACGAAGAAGAGGATGGCCCGCAGCTCGAGCAAGCCGCGAGTCATGATTTCGAAGTGATCGAGAAGCGAAACGCTTTCGATCAGGCGCTCGGCGTACCCGCCGAACCAACCTCCGACCGCCTCCTGGGTCTGGGGCAGCCCCACGAGGAGAAACAGGACACATGCAGTCACGCCCAGGATGAACGCGACCACCTGGTTCTTGCTGAGCGCCGAGAACAGCATTCCGACTGCGAGGAAAGCCCCTGCCGTCAGGAGGCAGGCTACGTAGCCGGCGACGATCGCACCCCAGTCCGGACTGCCCAGACGCGCCACCTGGAAAACGGCAGGCCAGGTGAGCAGCACCGAGAGGCTGAGGAAAGACCACCCCGCGAAGAACTTGCCTAGGTACGTTCCCTCGAGAGTGACGGGCAACGTCAGCAGGAGCTCGACGGTGCCAGACTTGCGCTCTTCCGCCCAGAGTCTCATCGCGACAGCCGGCACCAACACGACAAAAAGCCACGGGACGTAGGTAAAGAGTGGATCGAGGTTGGCCTCTCGCAGCTCCAACAACCTTCCGAAGTCGCGAGACACCATGAGGTAGCCACTCGCGATCAGGAAGATGACGACGAAGATGTAGCCCAGGGGCGATGAGAAATAGCTCCGAAACTCGCGACGATAGATCGCGCGGAGACCGGCGAGGCGCTCGCTCATGTCGTCACCCCCTTGGTCAACTCCCTGAAGAGGTCATCGAGTCGACCTTCGTGAACACGCAACGTCTCGACCGGTTTGTCCTCGAGGAGCTTCATGATTTCCGGTAGCCGGCTCCTACCGCTGCGCGGTCGGATCTCGACCTCACCACTCTCCAGGATCGAGGCACCTTCACACCAGTCCAACCCCGAGAAGTCGCCGATGAAACCTTCAGGGTGAACGTCGTCGGTGAAGGTCACGCGCACCGCGTTATGGCCTGGCGCCTGACGCATCAGCTCGACCGGAGTCGAGTCGACGACGATCTTGCCGTTGGAGATGATGAGCGCCCGGTTACAGATGCGCTCCGCCTCGTCCAGGATGTGTGTCGAAACCACGATGCAGCGATCGGCCGCGATGCTGCTGAGCAGATCCTGGACCATCGCCTTCTGGTTGGGATCGAGTCCGTCCGTCGGCTCGTCCAGGATCAAGACCTCGGGGTCGTGAATGAGTGCCTGAGCGAGTCCTACGCGTCGCTTGTATCCCTTGGACAGGGTTTCGATCACCTGATTGCGGACGCCACTGAGGCCGGTCATCCCGATCACCTTGTCGATCGCGCTCGGCGGATCGGCCACCTGACGAGCGTCGGCAATGAAGTCCAGGAATCCCTGGACGGTCATCTCGCCATAAGCCGGAGCGTTCTCCGGCAGGTAACCGATCCGCTTCTTGACGTCGGTAGCGAGGGGGCCCATGAGCTCGCCGCAAACCGTGACCTCACCGCCGTCAGGCTCCAGGAAGCCGGTGATCATCTTCATGGCCGTGGTCTTGCCCGCACCATTCGGGCCGAGAAAGGCCAACACGTCGCCTCGACGTACCTGGAGGTCGATCGAGTCGACCGCCCGGATGTCACCGTAGTGCTTCCGGAGTCCTTTGACCTCGATCAGCACCTCACCGAGATCGAGCGGCGCGGTCGCCGCCTGAGACGGGCTGTCGCCCACGTCGGAGCTGGACATGCGCGCAGTCGACGGTTCTTCTGCATCCACTGCGTCTGCCGCTTCCTCGGCCGCTGCCGCCTCGCTGGTGGCTTCCGCCTCGGTCGCGGCTTCGTTCGCCGCCTCTCCAGGCTCGTTGACGTCCTGGCTCATGTCGGGCGAGGAAACATCGTCCGGCTCTTTCTTGCCGGTGGTCTCTTCACTCTCCACTGACTCAATCCTCCGCAAATTGACTTCAGAAAATCCGCTTGACCTGGTGGCGGACGGTTCTTCGCCGAGAGGCGGTCGGAACCGAATCAGCGTCCCAGGGGGAACTCGCCACGATGGTGCCCGCGATCGGGGCCGAAAGGTCGAGAGCGAGAATCAAGCGTCAAGATGACCGGTAGTGGCGCTCCAAGATGCCAATCTTGCGCTTTCGTCGACGCGTTCGCGCGTCTGGCGTCGCGCGGATTCCGGCGACCTTGGGCCCGATCCTCCGAAGGTGAACTCTCTACTTGGCGCTAGCCAGCAAGCCTTATACCACAGGTATACGGCTGCAAATCAAGACCCCCGAGCACAGCTGACCCCGTCGAGCGCTGCTACCATCGCCCTCCTTCGAATCCAAACCGAACCGACTGGAGATGATCCTCGATGAGGCACGCGCGAGCTCTGCTCCTCACGATCCTGCTGCCCTTCCTTGCCGCAACGCTGTTCGCCAGCGGCCCGGTCCTCGAGGACTACCTTCCGCGCGGCGGCAGCTACGACCAAAATGTTCTGAAGCCAGCCGATTCTTTCGGTTTCGAGGTTGGCGAGTGGCACTTGAGGCCCGAGCTCATCGTGGCCTATCTGGAACAGCTCGCGGACTCGTCTGACCGCATCACTCTCGAGGTCCAGGGCCGTAGCTACGAGCAACGCAAACAGGTGCTGCTAACGGTGACCTCACCGCGCAACCACGCGCGGATCGAAGAGATTCGCCAGGCCCATCTGGCGCTGAGCGATCCGAGCGTCGATCCCCCAGACGATGCCGCGCTGGCGGACATGCCGGCGGTGATCTGGCTCGGCTATAGCGTGCATGGCAACGAGCCGAGCGGAGCCAACGCCACCCCGCTCGTGGCCTACCACTTTGCGGCGTCGCAGAGCTCGGAGGTTCTGGACCAGCTGGACAACCTGGTCATCCTCCTGGATCCGATGCTCAACCCCGACGGGATCGCTCGCTTCGCCCACTGGGCCAACACTCACAAAGGCCGGGTTCTGATCGGTGATCCCACTCACCGTGAGCACACCGAGCTCTTCCCGTCGGCCCGGACCAACCACTACTGGTTCGACCTCAATCGAGATTGGCTCCTCGCACAACATCCCGAGACACGCAACCGGCTCCGCACCTTCCATCGGTGGCGACCGAACATCGTGACCGACCACCACGAGATGGGGAGCAACTCGACCTTCTTCTTCCAGCCAGGCGTGCCGTCGCGGAAGAACCCCCTGATCCCTGCGCGCAACGTCGAGCTCACCGAAGCCATCGCTCGCTACCATGCCGCCGCGTTCGACGACGTCGGCAGGCTCTACTACAGCCAGGAAGGATTCGACGACTTCTACCCGGGCAAAGGCTCGACCTACCCGGACCTCCACGGCGGCGTCGGCATCCTGTTCGAGCAGGCGAGCTCACGAGGCCACCTCCAAGACACCCAGAACGGCCCCCTCGCCTTCCCGACCACCATCGAGAACCAATTCATAGTGACCCTCTCCACGGTCGCCGGCGGTATGGCACTGCGTGAAGATCTCCTCCGCTACCGCATCGACTTCACGAACCGCACCGTGAGAGACGCCCGCGCGGGCTCGACAGCCGCCTATCTGGTGTCGTTTCCGAGCGACCAGGGACGACGTCATGCGTTCCTCGATCTGCTGCATCAGCACCAGATCGAAGTCCACGCCCTCGGCCGCCTTCGCGAGAAGGGAGGCGTCACCTTCCGCCCGGAAGACAGTCTCGTCATCCCGACCGTCCAACCCCAGGCGCTACTCATCGAGTCTCTGTTCGAGCCGCTGACCGAGTTCACGGACGACGTGTTCTACGACGTTTCGACCTGGAGCGTTGCGCTGTCTTTCGGAGCCCGTCTGGCCGTGCTCGACAGTGCCGACCTGCGCGGTCAGACCCTCGGCGAGCCCCTCGGACCCGAGCCCCGCCGAGGCAACCTCTACGGCAGCGACGACGGTGTCTACGCCTACCTCTTCGACTGGAGCGAGTATCGCGCACCGGCCGTGCTCAACTCCCTGCTCGCCGCAGGGGCCAGCGCTCGTGTGGCCACGGCACCGTTCAACGTCAACACCGTGGGCGGAACCGAGACCATGGTTCCGGGAACAGTGGTGGTGCCGGTGGGCCTCAGTTCGGATGCCGAGAGGCTTCACGCCACAATCGAACAGCTGGCTCGCACCAGCGGAGTCGACATTCACGGGGTCGGATCTGGCCTCACGCCGGGCGGCATCGACCTCGGGTCGCCGAGCATGATCCCGCTCGAGTCCCCCAAGGTGGCCATCCTGGTGGGCCTTGGCATCTCAGCCTACGAGGCCGGGGCTGCCTGGCACCTGCTCGATCAACGCTTCGAGATTCCCGTGAGCTTGCTAGACACCAGCCGGCTGAGCCGGGCGGCGCTCGAGTCCTACAGCCATCTCGTTCTGGTCGACGGGCGTTACACCCTGTCTCAGGACACCGAAAAGCACATCGCTGACTGGGTATCGAGTGGCGGTACCATCGTGGGAATTCGCGGCGGAGCCAGATGGGTCGATCGGGTCATCCGTGGCCGCTCGAGCCCTTCTGAATCGACGGACTCGGCCAGCGCGTCTGATTCGGGCGAACGGCGCCGCTACGGCGAATACCGCCGTGACCGCGCTCGCCAACTCGTCGGCGGATCGATCTACGAGGTGGAGCTCGATCGGACTCATCCCATTGCCTATGGCTACATCGACGACACCTTGCCGGTCTTCAAGAGCGACGCTGGAACACTCGAGCCCAGCAGCAATCCCTACGAGAACATCGCCTGGTACTCGGAGTCGCCACGGCTGTCGGGCTACTCATCGGAGGAGAACCAGGAGCGACTCGGTGGGGGTAGCGCCATCCAGGCAGGAACACGAGGCCGCGGCGTCTGGGTCCTGCTGGCGGACGACCCGAACTTCAGGGCCATCTGGTACGGAACCAACAAGCTGTTCTTGAACTCCCTTTTCCTCTCCCCCGCCATTCGTCCGACGAGTGCCCCCGCTAGCTGGTCGTCCGAAAACCAGAGCGGCGACGGCCACGATCATCACTGAGCTCTTCGCAGCTCGGCGGCGCAGCGTGGCTTCTCCACACATCGATCTCGAACACTTCGAAGACCTCGTGGGCGAAGCCCTGGAGGGGCTACCCGACGAGTTCGCTGAGCTGCTCGACAACGTCGTCGTCGTCGTGGAAGAGACCCCTTCAGCCGATGACCTCGCAAGCGTCGACATGGGGCCGGAGGAGGGTGACGAACTGCTCGGCCTCTATCAGGGTCTTCCTCTCGGCGAGCGCGGCACCGAGTACAGCACGTTGCCCGATCGAGTTGTGCTCTACCGACGCTCGATCATCAAGATCTGCGGATCGATCGCGGAAGTGCGAGACGAGATTCGCGACACCTTGATTCACGAGCTCGGCCATCACTTTGGTCTCGGCGACGGCGACATGCCCTATTGAGTGGCCTACTGAGCCCACGCTACCTCGAGGTCGAAGACCTCCAGCCAGACGTCTGAGCGACGAACCTCTCACGGAGACTTCCCACCATGATGAACGGCAGTCAATACAAACAGTCTCTCGACGACGGGCGCGCAACCTACTTCGAAGGCCAGCACGTCGACGATCTCCCCGGTCATCCCATTCTCGGGCTCGCAGTCGATGAAGTGGCGACGGTCTACGACCGCTTCTACTCGCCCACCGACGGCACGAACCCGCTCATGGTCGTTCCGCGCTCGGCAGAAGATCTCCGTGCCCACATCCCGCTCCTCCACGAAGCCGGGATGATGGCCCACGTGACCTACACGTCGATCATGACCCTAACGACTGCGGCCGGCCGTCTCACCAAGATCGACCCGGAGTACATTCGCCGCATCGAGGCCTACGTCGAGGACGTGCAGGACCGCGACGTTCGCATCACCCAGTGCATCACCGACGCCAAGGGGGACCGCAGTCGGCCGCCTCTCCATCAGGACGACCCGGACGCCTACACGCACGTCGTCGAGCGACGCAGCGACGGTGTCGTCATTCGTGGTGCCAAGCTCCACATCACCGGAGCCTCGCTGGGACACGAGCTGATGACGATCCCGACCAAGGCCATGAAAGACGGTGAAGGAGACTACGCAATCGCTTGCGCAGTCCCTGTCAACGCTCCGGGCGTGCACATCGTCAACACCACCTACGCTCCGCGGCACGACGACGTGCGCTCGTTCCCGGTCTCGGGCCATCATCACTCCCCCGAAGGCTTCGTCATCTTCGACGACGTCTTCGTGCCCGAAGACCGCATCTTCCTCGATGGCCAGTTTCCGTATGCGGCCGTCTTCGCCCACTCGCTAGGACTCTGGGAACGTCTGGGCGGCTTGTCTTCGATGGCGGACGGCGCCGATCAGCTGGTCGGCTTCGCCCAGTTGATCGCCGAAGCCAACGGCCTTGCCCACGTGGGCCACATCAAGGAGAAGATCTCCGAGATGATCATCCACGCGACGCTGGTGCGCTCGGCCCTCGAAGCCGCCATTGCGAACTGCAACTTCGGGCCAGACGGAGCTGCCTTCCCGAACGAGCTCTACACGAACGCGGGCAAGTACCATGCCGCGGCCAACTACAACACCGTGGTCAAGCACCTCCACGACATCGCGGGAGGATCGGTCCTGACGGCTCCGGCAATCAGCGATCTCGAACATCCGAAGGTCGGCCCGCTGGTGCGCAAGTACATGGCCACGATGACAGGCGTCGACGGCGAGTACCGCACCCGACTGTTTCATGCGATCCGCGACCTGACAGCCGATTCGTACGGCGGTTGGCAGGCCGTCACCAACATTCAGGCCGGTGGCGGTCTCTACGCTCAACGCATCGTGACGCGCAAGCACTATGACCTGGAACGTGCAAAATCACTCGCACTCGCCACCGCCGGCCTCTCGGACGACGATCTGCACTGAGCTGCGGGCAGCCGTGTCAGGCCAGCTCGCTCTCGACGTGAGCTAGATCGGTCTCGGCGTTCTCGGGCGGCTCACCGAGCAGACTGACCACCACCGCCACGATCAGTCCAGCCAGGAATCCCGGGATCATCTCGTAGAGGTCGTAGTAGCCGGCCTTGAAGAAGACGACCCAGCCGACAGTCACCACGAAGCCGGCAACCATTCCGGCAAGAGCGCCGTTGCGCGTCGTTCGCTTCCAGAACAGAGCGAGCAGCACCACCGGCGTAAAAGCCGCCCCGAGCCCCGACCACGCGAACAGCACGAACCAGAACAGGATCTGTGCTTCTCTCAGCGCAAAGGGCAGGGCCACCAGGCCCACTGCAAAGGTCGTGATCCGTCCCCAGCGCGCCAGCTGTCTCTCGTCGATCTCCGGGTTGAGGACCTTCTGAACGAGGTCCCGCACGACGGCCGACGACGCCATGATCAGCAGAGAATCG
>JANQPS010000612.1 GCA_028285365.1 Thermoanaerobaculia bacterium
ACATCGGACCGTGCCGCATCAGGCACTCAGGGCCCCTATACCAGAGCAGCGCAGTGGACATCTTCCAGAACTCGTCGGACGATGTGTGTTGCTCGAGGATGGGGATCAACTGCCGGTAGGACTCGAAGTCGAGAGAGCCCTCCGCCATCGGCTGGATCGTGACTGGCCAGCTGCCGCCCTTGAGGGCCGGATTGAACGAAAACGAGGGTTCTACATCGTCGTAGTCGATCTCGATCGACCATCGCTCGGCAAGCTCCGACCATCGGACCCGGTTCCAGCCCGCTGGACCAGCCGTTGGGCCGAGCGAGATCCCCGTTGCTGTGCCAATCGCGCGGAGATCCGCCTCGATCGGATGAGCACCCTCCGGAAGAGGCGTTGACTTCGCCTGATCGTCGTACGAAGGGATATCGCCGTCACGCTGGCGCGGATCCTCCCACATCGCGTGCAGGATCCTGATCCTCGCTGCGAACCCAACTACCTGCACACCGAGGCTTACCCGGTCATGGCCGGTCGCACTCTCTAGCCAGTCGTACTGTTCCGTTCCATCAACTATGGGCATCGCAACACCCGCCACTTCGACATCAACTCACACATCCCCGGCATTATGGGCCAACGGCTGGCAGCGCCAGAGGGCTCACCCATATGTGCCGATATGCACCCCGACTAGTGGCACAATCGGACCATGGAGTCCTTCAGGGAGATCCTCGCCAACTGGGCGCCTACCGATGTGAGAGATGCGGTTGCGGAACTAGAACACTCCGGCTTCCACCTTGCAACCGAGGACGTTCGGGGTATGGGTGCCTCGGGACGATTCGAAGCCGATGACATCAGCATCATCGTTTCACGGGACCGTTCGCAATGGCTGGCCGACATGGTGGTCGATGACCAGAAGCTCGACTTCGACGCGGTTCAGACCACCAGAACAGGGATCGACAGCTGGGACGAGAAGCCCACGTCGAAGCCAGAGCAGCTACCCATCGGGGTCGCCTGGCTCAGCGAACTGCCGCTCTGCATCACCTGGCTCAGAACCACACCTGATGCTGTGCCAAAGGTGAGGGCAACCCAGCGGCGACGAGCGACCGCGATCTTCTGAACATCTCCCATATCCAGCGTTGCCAAGCGCCCGTAGGTGCCGATATGGCGGCTGAGGCTTCACTTCTACACTCCACGCAAATGCATCGGACCACCACGCTTAGTTTCGAGTACCGAGAGTCCCATGACGGTGACAAGTGGCTGTCACAAGTGGCGCTACTTCTCGACGGCGTGGAGAGGATCGGTACGTTCGATAACACGTCCACGAAGTACATGGGGATGAGTCCCCGGGCACTTGCGGATCAACCTGCGTTGATGGAACCATCGGAATCACCCCACGAAGTGATCCTCTACCGGTGCGACTGTGGTGAAACGGGCTGCGCTGCGACTGTCGCTCGCTGCTATCTGTATGAAGATCAGGTCGTGTGGGATCGCATCAATTGGGGAAACCCAAGGCCGTCCGATCTGAAGGCACCCACGTTCCACGACGATGCGATCATCTTCGACGCAGAGCAATACCACGACGCGATGGGTCGAATCCGATCGCTGGCTGATCGTCTCCAGCCGTAGCACTACACCGACCATCGGAAACGCATATCCGGCATTATGCGCTTCCGCAGGGCCGATCAACCCGACTGACCAACGAGAAGAACTCGTTCGGCCTGTCGGGTCCATCCCGACGTAGGCCTCCTCCCGCCTACGTCGTGGGATCAACCGTACTTCGGTTCCGTGTCAGCGTCCGTCGCTAGGTTTTCCCCGAACGGTCAAGCTGCGCTCCGAGGGGTGAGACCATGACCGCCGAACTGTGGGTCGCCGTGGCGGGTGTGTCCATTGCCGCTATCTCCATCATCGCGAACGCGATCGTCTCCGTCCGACGCCTGAGTCATGAAGAACAGATGCAGCAGAAGCGGCTCCTCCATGAACGCCGCTTGGCCCACGAGGCAAAGGCTGCCGCCGCGTACCGCGACGCCGAGAGAGTGCAGCGGGTCTGGCACTGGGACGCAATCAGAGGGATCGCAGGCGAGGCACCTCGATACGCCGCTGCCTTCAAGGCTGAAGACACGACCCCGCCTCCGTCGCAGCTTGAGCTTGCGAGCGCGCCCATTCAATCGGCAGTAGACGCCATCACGGAGGCCAAGGCGTACGCCTGGAGCGAGAAGATGGCGGAGGCTTGCGGGGGCCTCTTGGTCGCCCTCGTCATCGTTGAGAGGCAAGGACGGGCCGCGATCGCTCGACTTCGTGACGTCTACCAGCAGATCTTTGAGGAAGGAGACCCGATGGATCCGCCTGCCGAACTCGTCGCGCAGATTTCGGGCCCTCGAAGAGAAGTTCAACGGCATGTGGTGGCAGTACGACGCCGCACTTGAGGATTACCGGAGAGCCATCTCGTCGTCCCCCTAGCTCGGTGGATCCGGCACTCCATCGTGGTGGCGCACCTGGACGGCACCGTCGAACGGCATCGCACACGGCAACTGCCCGAGCATTGGGTGCTCCCTCCGGTCGTCTACCCAGACGAGGAACGGTTCGGTCGCTTCGACCAACTCCGGTGCATCGGCATCCTGCTCGGCCCAGTACAGAGCCCACATGAGCCGGACGAGGTGGTGGTGGTAGTGGTCGGCCCCGAGGTTCC
>JANQPS010000616.1 GCA_028285365.1 Thermoanaerobaculia bacterium
GCGATCTACAGGTCTCGCTCCAGGTCAAGCTGTTGCGCGCTCTCCAGGAGCGTGAGGTCATGAGGTTGGGTGGTACCAGACCGGTACCGATCGATGTCCGCCTGATCACGGCCACCCATCGGCCGCTCGAGGAGCTGGTGGCCGAGGGAAGCTTTCGTGAAGACCTCTACTATCGTCTAAAAGGTGTCGAGCTGCACTTGCCGCCGTTGCGGGAGCGTCGAGAGGACATTCCACACCTGGTCCATCACTTTCTCGAGCGGTTCTGCGCCCAGGAAGACTTGCAGGTTCCGGCGGTCACTGGAGATGCCCTCCAGCTGCTTCTCTCGCACGACTACTCCGGCAACGTCCGCGAGCTGCAAAGTGTCGTAGAGGGCGCCGTGGCCCTGGCAGAAGGTGCGATCGACGCTCAGCTCGTCGGCTCTCTGCTGGGCTCGAAGGCCGTCGGTGTCAGTTCGCCCGAGGCGCTCGACCTCACGACGGTTCAGCGTCGTCACATTCGCCGCGTGCTCAAGCTGACCGATGGCAACAAGAGCGCGGCGGCACGGCTTCTCGGAGTCGATCGCCGAACGTTGCTTCGCAAAGGCTTCTGAGACTCGTTTGATCGAGGAGATCCGGAACCGGATCTCGTTCGGATCAACGAGAGACGACGGGGGGCGCAACGGGTCTCCGTCTTCACTGTCTTCACTGCTGGCCCGGTCAGCTGAGTGCTTCCAGCTTCATGCTGGGTTCTGCTGCGTCCTTGCGGTGTCCCTATCCTCGTGGCCCGATCGTGGCCCTATCGCGGCACCTGTCGCCGCTCTATTCACCGCCCTATCCGTGGTCTCACCAAGTCCTTACTGCCGCATCACTGTCGCATCACTGTCGCATCACTGTCGCATCGATGTGCGACATTGTGGTTTACTGCGACGTTTTGTCGCAAAAGGCCATCTGGAGGGCCGCGGCTGAGGCTCCGCGGTAGGTTTTGGGCCGAACGACGCAAGCCGTGAGACTTTTTGCCGCACTTGGAGAAGTGTGAGAATTACGAGGCTGTTCCCGTAAAGCCTTTGTTTTCAGTCATTTGACGGTGCGGCGCATTGGCTGGCAGGGACTTTGCTCATATGGGCGGTGACTGACGGAGGATGTCCGCATGATTCGCACCGCTCGACGCAAAGTCTCCAACGCTGCCCAGGCTTCAGTGACAGCCGTGGCTACCAACTTAGCCACCAACGTAGCCACCAACGTGACGTCACTGTCAGCCTCTGTAGCGAGCGTCTTCTCGCTAGCCGGAGATGCGACCAGGCTGGTGCGCCTACCGCTCGAACTGGTCTACTCGGCAGTAGTGGTCGGCGGTTTCCTCGCGCTCCTCTTGCAGGATCAGGTGCATCCCGTCATGATCTATCTGATCCGGATGTATCTATCGGTATGACGAATGTGCCGCGGCACCAACCTCGGTCCACGAATAGAGACCGAGGAGCCTTTGGTGGCGAGCCAACGTCCATGACTCAGAAAATTCAGGGCATCTAGAGAGGCGACAGGCCTCGGAGCCCTCCGAATCGAACGCCTCGGAGTCCCAAAGGAGCAGCGTGTGCCGGCCGAGACCGCAGAGTGGGTTTTCCTCGAGAGCCCGAACGCCTCGGCGACCTTCATGGGCGCGGACGACTTCCGGTCCCGCTGTGCCGTTACCTGCTCAATTGGCTGATTTCTCGTCGGATGGCTGCCAGTAACTCCAGATCCGCGCAGGCGGTCCTCAAACAAGTCGAGCTGCAGCTACAGCTTGCTTCCGAGATGGAGATCGAGGCGAGTGAGAAGGCGTGTGCCATCGCGGACCTCATGCATATGAGCGCCGACAAGGTGGACGAGGTTCGGATGGCCGTGATCGAAGCGTGTATCAACGCGATCGAGCACAGTCGCGCTGAAGACGGCAAGCTCTACGTTCAGATTTCGATGTTGGGTCACGATGAACCCGAGACCCTGGAAATCACGGTCCATGATCGTGGTGTTGGCTTTGACCCCAAAAAGCTGGTACAACCGAACATCGAGGACAAGCTGAAGTCGGCGAGCAAGCGTGGCTGGGGCTTCCGAATCATCGAAGGTCTCATGGACGAAGTCGAAGTGGAGTCCGGTGCGGACGGCACGTCAGTCACGATGCGCAAACAGGTCGGTCGCAGTTAACGGCCGCTCAGGAATCGATCACGAATGACCGAGAGCCTCAGTCTGAACGTCGAGCGTCGCGATGGAATCGCGGTGATCTACACCGACGGCTACATCAACAATCAGGGTGGTGAGGAGATCGCCAAGGTCGCCTACGAGCTGATTGACGAGGGCTACCGAAGCCTGCTGCTCAATCTGGCAGGCACCAAGATCGTGAACTCGATCGGAATCTCGATTCTCATCGAGATCATCGAGAAGATCATCGAGATCGAAGGCAAGCTGGCCTTCTGCAACCTGACGCCGACCATCAACAAGACCTTCCACATCATGGGGCTCGCTCAATACACGAGCATCTTCGACGACGAACAGGACGCCGTCGAACACCTGGGAGAGTAGCGACCGGCGTGACCACCGGGACGGGTCGCAGCTGAGACTCTCTCTTGCACCTTTGCAGTATGAGGGTGCAGTGTGAGGGCTAGCGCGATCGCCGAGGTGATCACTGCCGGCCGGCCATGACGAGCTCGGAGCAAGGTCGTCCGCCGCCCATCACTGAACCACTTCATGCGGCCGCTCCAGAAACCGCAAGAGTGTGCGATGCGTAGTGCCCAGCAGGTTGACGTCGTAGACTCTGGGGATCAAGCTCGTGATTGCGACAACGGCGTCTGCGAGACCAACAACGCGTGCGCCGTGTCGACCATGGTGACGTACCTCCGTGTGGCCTGCTCGTAGCTGCTGAGAGTTGCTGAGAGTGATGTGTAGCAGCCTGGGCGTGCCGAACTGACGAGCCTGCAGTTCCGACAATAGAGTTCCTCAACCGGTAGCTGACCATGACCGCGACGCAGATCGCCCCAGACGACTCCAGTCCTTGGCGGGTTCTCGAGGAGGCCACCGATCAGGAATGGGCAGACGGCTCAGCCCTGGCGAAGGCTCTGGACCATTGGCGCTCCGACAACAGTCTCGAGACGGTCACTCTGTACTCCGTGTCGGACGACGGAGTCCTCGATCCTGTGCAGACCTCTCCTGCTGGCGGCGAACCGGTGGCTGCGAGCGCTGACTCGGAGACGAGCGGTTGGATCG
>JANQPS010000663.1 GCA_028285365.1 Thermoanaerobaculia bacterium
GTCGTTCGTGCTGAGAGGCCGATCGCGCTCTTACCAAGAAGCTCTCGGCGCTGCCCAGCGGGTTCGATTCCGGGCAGAGAATGCCGACCTGAGTGTGTAGATCCTCCGGAGAGTTGGTTACGGGGGTTCCGGATAGGAGCCAGCGATACGGGCAGTGCGGCGCAAGGTGCCGAATCGCAGTCGACGTCAGCGAGTGGCGGTTCTTTGCGGCGTGAGACTCGTCGACGACGAGCGCGAAGCGCTCTTTCCCGACGATCGACAACAGCCCTGTGACTTCGGCACGCGCGGATTCAAAGCTGAGGATGCCGACGTCGCTTTCAAAACTTGCGATTCGTTGTCGCCTCGCCTTGGCTGAGCCCTCAATAATCTCGACGCTGTGTTGTGGGGCGAAGCGTGCGAGCTCTTCTAGCCAATTGCGCTTTAGAGAATTGGGGCAGATGACCATCATTCTGTCCACACTTCCCAGGTCGCGCAGCTCCGAGAAGGTTTGGATGGCAACGAGGGTCTTCCCGAGTCCTTGTTCCAACGCTACGAGCGCGGATCGCCTGCGAATCAGGAAATCGATGGCTTCGCGCTGGTGCGGCATGAGATTCAAGACGCCACTCCGTTGTTGGCGTAGCGTTCGCGGCGTTCAGTGAGATACTCGATTGACGTCAAGAGCTGTTGTGTTTCCGAGTCCTCGACGTCGCGGATCTCGCTCAGGCTGGCGTCCTCGACGAGCCGGATGAGCTCGCGAATCTTTCGCCGGAGGGGAGTCACTCCGGCATGAAGGGTGGTCTCTGCAATGTCGAGGGCTGCCCTTAGCGAATCGATGTCATCTTCGTTGATTGCGTCAGGCGAGCGCTTAAGTTCGCGCTGGATCTGGGTTTCAAGTCCTTGGATCTTTCCCTTTAGACTGCTTGAGTTGGACTTGATCTCGCTTGCCAGTCGATGCGCAACATGCTTTTCGCCTGATTTCAGTTGTGCCCATTTCTCTGGATCGTCATGAAAGTCCTTCATGAATCGGGCGTCACGGTACTCCTTGAAGACTTCGTTTCGGACCATCTCGAACACTTCATCACGAAGCTTGTCGAATCGAGGGTTCTCGTAGTCTCGAACCTTGGGTCCGATTTCCGTCGCCTTGGAGATCTCTTCAAGCGTGCTGAATCGCTCGATCACCATTCTCGTCGCGTCATCATTGTCTACGTGATCGACGAACCGCGTCGCGAATTGATAGGCATCTCGCAGCCGAGTGACCCACGAGAGGCTCTTGCCCATGTGCTGAGCGAGATCGCTTGCAGACATGAGCCGGTCGTCGTTGATCGTCTCGTAGATGAACTTCGCTTCGATGTAGCGACCCCATGATCGCACCCCAGAACCTCGGACATGAATCTTCGCGAGCAGGATTGCTCGCTCCTGGGGGGTGAATGTCTGTGGGAGCACCTTGGCCTTGACCATCGGCGGCTTCTTGCGGTTCGTGTCCGTAATCTTGCGCGCGAGATCGCGAATGATCGTGACTCGTGTGGCGCCTTCGAGCACCAGAAACTTGTCTGCGTTAGGTCCCTTCCAGACGTAGACTGGCTCCATCTGTCCCAGATCTTTGATCGACTTGTAGAGCGTGTCGTATCCGCGCGTTTTCTGAAGCGCAAGCTCGAGCGATGCTTCGTCAAGCTGACCCGGGTTCGCTACGCCGGTCTCTTGTTGAAGGCGCGGGTTGTCAGGCCAAAGGACGAGGTCGTCGAATGCATCGAGATCGCGTTCCTGGATCTCGAATTCCTTCTGTCCAATTCGCTCGCGATAAATGGTGATCGGCTCAGAGTTGTCCATACGATCAAGAATCCTTTCGCTACCGCAATTGCGGTTGGTGGGGAGGGAGAATCGAAAGCGGCGGGGGGGTAGTTGTTTCAGCGGTCGCGATTGCCGGGGCCAAGCGATTGGCAGCGGGACGAAAGAGATTGATCAGATTGGCTTCCGCGCGGAGGCGCGTAGCCGCGTGGCACACCGGCGCGAACGAGAAATACGGGGTGCCGATGACGCGGTAGGGGTGCGAGCCGCTTCGGCGGTGTTCACCGAGTCGTCGTGAGATGTCGACGGTCTGGCCGATGTACCCGATCCGGAGGATTGGGTAGGACGGCGTGAAGCCCAGGAGCGCATAGACGGCAGGGACGCGCGGGAGAGCTTCGATCTCAGCCTCGCCGAACACAGTTGGCTCAGTCCAATGCAGAATCAGTTTGCTGGGGCAAGCACAATCAAGCATGGGGGGGAGGTAAACAAACGGAAGCAAGTTCGTCAAGCGCGGTGCGCGTTTGAGGAAAATTTGACGAAAAACATGAGGATATTCAGATGTTTGCGCGCTAAGCTGCGGCGAGATAGCAACGGGTTTTTGATCCAAGGCGAAAATGGGACGAAACTCTACCAAGCCCCGCGACGCGAGTCGAAGGGCATCCGGCGCGCCGCTCTGTGTCGACCTGTTTTCGGGAGCCGGCGGACTGGCCGAGGGCTTCCGCCAGGCCGGGTGGCAGGTGGCCGCGGGAGTGGACTCGGATCCGTTCGCGGCCGCGACCTTTCGAATGAACTTTCCGGAGGCCGCCTTCTATGAGGAGCCCGTCAGGCAGTCGATTGCTGATCGATTGTTGGGTGATCTTGGGCTGAAGCGCGGGGAGCTTGGCTGTCTTGTCGGAGGGCCGCCCTGCCAATCATTCAGCTACAACAATCACCACCGGTCGGCGGCTGACGAGAGGGCTCGTCTTTTCGATTCGTATCTGCGCATCGTTAGTCGAATTCGACCGCGTCACCTGGTGATGGAAAACGTCCCGGGCATCCTCACGATCGCGAACGGAGCGGTCATTCAATCGGTTTCTCGCCGCTTGGCGCGCATGGGGTACTCCTGCGCGGTACGCATTCTGTTTGCCGAGGACTTCGGCGTTCCCCAAGCGCGCAGGCGCGTATTTGTCGTCGGATCACGTCTGGCGGATGCAGAAGAACTCGTGCCCGTCGGCACGCATGGTCCAGCAGCCAAGCCGCTGCCTGAGTCGAATCCATTCGTGCACCACTGGGAGTTGCCTCCACGCAAGAGGATCGCTCCCGCCGTGAAGGTGTGGGAAGCGATCGGTGATCTTCCGAGGATCTCGAATGGCGGCGGGGCCCACGAGGCCGAGTACTCTCAGCCCGCCCGCACGCGACACCAGGCGGCGCTCCGCGGAAGGTCGCGCAAGCTGCGAAACCACG
>JANQPS010000665.1 GCA_028285365.1 Thermoanaerobaculia bacterium
GCGGGCGGCGGTCCGTCCACCGTCAACATCTTCCCGGGCACCTACGCGGAGAGTGTCGACCTCAGCCTGATGGGCAGCGCAGGCGGAGGTCTGGCCAACCTCACGCTACAGGCCGTGAATGCGGGTGGTGCACCTGCCACGAGCGGCGTGACCGTGTCACCGGCCGCCGGCGAGGCGCTGTTCAACTCGGTCGACCCGTTTCCGTTTGCCCTGACCTTCAACGGTTTTGCCATCACGTCGGCAACCACTGACGCCATGGACCTCGAGGGCGTCACAGGAGTGGTCACGCTCAACGACATGAGCGCCACGGGCGCGGTTTACGACGGCTTCGACATCCGCTCGAGCAACAGCGTCCTCATCAACAACAGCACGTCGAACGCCAACGGCAGTGACGGCTTCGAGATCTTCCTGGAGGCACCGGGCGACGTCACGGTGACCGGCAGCACCGCCGACGACAACGGCGGCGGGACCGCATCCGGCTCGGACGGTTTCGAGATCGACATCTACGACGGCGCAGTCTCGTTCACCGACACCGGTGCCAGCCGCAACGGCTCGGACGGGATACAGATCGAGCTCACGGACGGCACGGGGCTCGAGATCGACTCGGCCACCTTCACGCGCGTGACCGTCAACGACAATGGCCCGCGCGAGACCGATGGTTCGAATGAAGAAGACGGCATGGAGCTCGACGTCTCTTCAGAAGGCCTGTTCGACAGAGGCCGTCTCGGTGACGTCACGATTGTCGACTCCCAGGGTCACAGTAACCGTGGATCCGGCTTCGAGATCGACGGCATCACGAACGGCAGGTACCTCGTCACCGGCAGTCAGGCATCGGACAACGGTCACGACGGCTTTCAGCTGGATGTGGTCCCTGCGCCGGCCGACGGCGGCCCGGTCGCTGTCGTGAGCCTCGCAACCGTCCGCAACGTCGTCGCCAACAACAACGGCACGCTCGATGGGGACACCGGCGATGGCATCGCATTCGAGTCCGAGGGCACCTGTACAACAGCCAGCTTCACGGACCTCGTCCTTGAGAACATCACCACTAACAACAACGAGTCCGACGGTATCGAGGCTGGAGCTGTTGCCGGCAGCATCATCGCCAGGAACCTCGAGGCCAACGGCAACGGCTTTGGCAACAGCGGAATGAGCACAACCGACGGGCTCGATCTCGGCAACGACGAGGACGGCTCGAACGACTGCGCTCCCGACTCGATCTCGGTGTCCAGGATCGTGGCGAACGACAATGCCGGTGACGGTCTGCAGCTGAAATCTGGTGGACCCATCGTCGCGACTCAAATCACCGCGCTGCGCAACGGCAACCCAGCCATCGCCGACAACGTGAAAGACGGCATCGACCTCGACAATGGCCTCGGATCCGGTGACATCACGCTCATCGACTGTGCCGCCAACGAGAATCGCGGCGACGGCGTCAAACTGCTGGTCGCGTCCGGCGGTACGGCCACGGTCCGGCGATGCGACGCCAACGGCAACGGGAGTGACGGCATCGACACCCACCAGGGAGACTCTTCTGGCTCACCGTCCGATCCAGCCAACGTCGTCATGAGCCAGATCTCAGCGACCGGCAACACCGACGACGGCATCGACACCGCCGCCAGCCAGGGAGTCACCCTCGTCGACGTGTGCTCGTCCATGAACACCAGCGACGGCATCGTGGTCAAACAGCACGGCGCGGCGCTGTCGATCACGGCCGCCGCAGTGCTCGGCAATCGTTACGGTCTTGGTCTCACCAACACCATGACGGCACCCGCGGCGATCACGGCAAGCGATCTCAGCGGCAATACCGTGGGCGGCGCGGTCAACGAGCAGATCGGTGCTGCGATCGCCGCCATCGGAAACTTCTGGGGAGCGGCCACCGGCCCCACCCACCCGGCAAACGGCGGCGGCAGCGGCGACATCGTCTACGACATGGCCAACGGCGCCAGCGGCACGATCGACTACTCGAGCTTCGTCGCCACGCCGTTCCTGCCGGCCTCGTGCCCGGAACGCCTGGGGAGTAACGCGGTCACGGCCATCCCGGTCATGGGTTCCTGGGGCTGGCCGATCCTCGCGCTGCTCCTGAGCGTGGCCGCTCTCTGGACCTTGCGCCGACCGTCCTGACCGAGGGCTCAGCCCAAAACCGGTCCTGGAGCTCGGGCGACCGAGCTCCAGGCGAGGTCAGCTCGGAAGCTGCCCGGCCGCCCTCAGGTCTTCGAACGACTGGATGAAGGCGGCGATCACGGTGTCCACGTCCTGGGTGCTGTGGGCTGCCGAGATGAAGGCGAGATGGATACCCGGCACGATGACGCCGTTGTTGAGCAGGTGCAGGTAGAACTCGTTCTCGAGCGCCGCCGTTCCACGCTGGATGTCCCGTGACGATCCGATCGCCTCGGTCTGGAAATACAGATGGAAGAGGGAACCGGCGTTCATGATCTGCGCCGGGATGCGCTCCCGCTGGAGATAGGCGTTGATCTCGGCAGCGAGCCGATCGCCTTCGCGCTCGAGGTAGGGGTAGATCTCGTCGCCGCGATCTCGCATCTCTTCGAGAGCGGCGACACCCGCGCACATGCTCAAGGGATTGCCGGCAAACGTGGTCCCGGAGAACACCCGCACCCGTTTGATGTCCTCACCTTCCTGAGCTCCCAGGGGCAGCGCGCCGGCGCCAAACACCTGCATCAGGTCGCGCCGACCACCGACCGCACCTATCGGGGCTCCCCCGCCGATGGCCTTGCCGTAGGTGACCAGATCCGCACCGATCTCGAAACGCTCCTGGATTCCCCCGTAGGCCAGACGAAAACCCGTGATGACT
>JANQPS010000686.1 GCA_028285365.1 Thermoanaerobaculia bacterium
TGATCATGAGACTCTCTCGCGAAGCCGCGCCAGGTTCTCGGAGAACAGGCGGCTCTGATCTGCGGCGCTCAGCTGATCGGAGATCTGCTCTCTGGCCAGTTCGGACGCCAGCTGGGTGGCGTGCTCGCGCAGCTCGGCGCGTGCCCTGTGAACTCGATTGTCGATCTCCGCCTGGGTCTGCGCGATCAGTCGCTCACGCTCAGCCTCGGCCTGCTGCAGAATCTCGTCCCGCTCCCGCTCACCCTCTGCCTTGGCGCGGTCGACCATCTCCTGCATCTGCTGCTTTAGCTCGGCAATCTGCTTGTTGAGCTCGTCACGCATGTTCTCGGCGTCCTGGCGCTGCTTCTTCGCCAGTTCGAGGCTGGAGTTGATGTCCTTTCGGCGGTCCGTGAAGAAGTTCTTGACGAACGGCCCCGCGAACTTGAAGAGAATCCCGAACAACACGAACAGGTTGGCCCAGGCCCACACCCACGTTGGCAGCCCCAGCCAGGATTCCGGAGCGTCGGCGCCGGCGGCCAAAGACGCCTGCGGCACCGAGACCAGGGCGACCGAGGCCGCAACCATCAGCCCTCGACGACGCCAGCCTCGGCGATTTCTGGCGGCTCGATCGACGGCGCTCATGACGCACTCCCGAGCAGACGCTGGGTCATCAGACGCGCGAGATCGCGACTCTGATTCTCGAGCTGAGCTCGCTCCGTGGCCACCTGGCTGTCGAGAGCTGCCCGGGCCTCGGCGAGCTGCTCCTCTGCGGAGGCCTTGGCGGCATCCAGCAGATCCTGGCGCTGCTGACGAGCAGCACGCCTCATTTCATCGCGCTCGGCGCGCGCTTCAGCGCTCGCCTGCGCCAGCTGAGCCCGCTGTTCGTCGAGCTCGGCTTCGCTCTCCGCAAGAGCCTTCTGGTAGAGCCCGTGAGCTGAATCCACGTCCGCCTGGCGCTCCTGCAGCAGGTCGTAGACCGGCTTGAACAGGAAGCTCCGCAGGACAAAGAACGTGGCCCAGAAGACCACGAAGATCACCAGCATACTGGGATCGAGTCGCACGGTCGCCTCGTTGTCTTTCGAGTGGGAAGAGTGGCGGCGCGGGTGAGGTGTGAAGGGCGCCGCAGAACGCCGGAAAAGTAGCATGGCCCTCTGGGAGGGTCAAGACATCCCGTGCGCGCGAAAGAGCGCTCGACGCAGCGTCCGTCAAAGGGGCCGATTGGCGCAGCGAAGACACCACCACGCACGCCACCACCAGCCATCGAAACGCTCCAAGCGCCCAGAGCGGTAGCTCTGCCGGCGATGACCGTCTGAGGAGCGCAGGCCGACGCTCCTCGAGGTCGCTGATCGCCATCAAGTATCGAGCTCGTTTTCGTACGGCTCGTCCAGGTGCTCGTCGTTCAGGTCCAGCCGATGGGTCTCCGAGCGGCTCAGTCGGTCCGAGAAGCTTCGCCCGGACAGAGCGACCAGTACGGGTAGGCCCGCCAGGCCGATCGTGAGCCAAGCGCCGAGCCAGCGCAGCGCCGTCTGGCCAAACGTGAGCGGCTGATCACCAAAGTCCCGAGCCTTGAGGCCGGTCCAGGCCATTCCGGGCGTCTGTCCCCAGAAAGCGAGCGAAAACGTCCAGTAGAGAAAAGAGAAAGCGAGCAGGAAAAGCAGCAAACCCGGCCACTGTTCCAGCCCTGGCTGCAGGCCGCGCCACACCGTGGCCAGAAGCGCCATGGCTAGCGCACCCACTTGGATCAGACCATCCGCGACCCCCGCCGCCAGACGAGGCCCGATGCCGACATGCGCCTGACGCCCGTCGGACGACGCACTGTCTTCACCGAACAGAGAGTCGCCCGCCAGATCCGCTGAGAGATCCGGCTCGATCCACGAACCGGCCAGCTGATCTCCTGGCTGACGGTCTCCCGGACTCGCTCCTGAACCAAGCGAGGCCGACTCGGCGTCCGACCCCTGAGCGAGAGAACGCTCAGGCTCCGACCCGGGCTCAAACAGCGTCAGGTTCTCGGGACGCGACGTCTCCTGGCGCAAGTCCGTCGTGGCTGCCACAGATCCCGTGTCGTCCATGCCGTCGGGCTCTTCATCGAGCTCATGCTCGGGCGGCTCGTCCTGGGCAACGTCCTCCTCGACCTCCTCGTCAACACCGGAATCTGGCGACTCGACGATCTCTGTCGGCCCTCCATGAGAGCCCTCGTCGTCTTCACGATCGACGTCGTCGAGCACCACCGCATCGCGAGCATCCGGCTCGTCGACGTCTTCCTCGACTCTCCCGTAGCGATCGTCACCTCGTTTCGGCGAAGCACCTTGCGGCTCCAGAGGCAGATCGAAAAGATCGGGCGGTGCCTCGGGCCGTTTCCTGACCACGGGCTACTTCCGAAAGTCGAGATTGTTCACGAAGATGCGGTACAGCAGATCCTGTCCCCCGCCTTCGTAGGCTTGCGCGAAGCGGAGCAAGCGAATGCCGGCGTCATCGCTCGGGTCGAGCTCCGGAATCTCCTTCAGATGCTCCACCGCATTCTCCGGGCTGGCTCTCTGCAGCTCCTGGAGGCCAAGGTTGTAGTACGAGTCCCGCAGCAGCCTCATGGCGTCGTAGTTGCTCGGGTCTTCGAGGTGAATCCGCCAGAGCGCCGCCAGTCCACGGCGCCACTCTCGGTCGCGAAACAGAGCGATCTGCTGCCTGATCGGCAAGAGCTGGCGCTTCGCATCCTCGAAGAGATCCGCCGCCGCGCCGTCGAGCGGAGCTAGACGCGAGGCTGCTTGAAACTCCCGCGCCGCCTCCAGATAACGACCGCCATCGTAGGCCCGCCGCGCCAGCTCCAGACGGCGATCTCGCTGCGCATCGGATGCCGCCATCGCGTCTCCCGCAGCCACGGGAGCAGCGCCTTCGGCAGCCTCGCCGGCCGCCTCCTCGCGCCAACGGGTGAGGAGAGCCTGAGCGCGGTCGTAGTGCTCGGAGATCTGCGGAACACCTTCCAACTTGGCGATGGCGTTGTCGACGTCACCATCGAGATACAGGCGATTGGCGTCCCGGATCGGATCGGCGGGCGGTCGACCCGCGACGACGGGCTCGTCAGAGTTGGGGAACAGGTTGCCCCAGTTGCTCAACAGGAACCAGGCTCCCGCAAGCACGATACCGAGGACGCCAACGCCAATGAGGAGAAGCGACCTGTCGACCCCTCGACGGGCCGCGGGTTTCTTGGCTGCCGGCGGCGGCGCGACGGTGACGGGCTCGTCGTCGAGCGGCGGCAGGTCGTCGCCGATGTCAGGGAGGGCGGTATCAGCCGGACCTGGGGCCGGGCCGGGCGGCACGGAGCCGGGCGGGGGTGGAGGCGAAGCCGCCGCTTCGGGTCGGTCGAGCTCGGCGAGATACTCCTTGGCACCAAGATGACCCGGCTGCAGCAACAGCACCTCTTCGAGCAGCGCCCTCGCTCCCTGTCGGTCGCCGCTGTCGATCGCGTCGAGGGACTGGTTGTAGAGCTCCTCGACTTGTCGTTCGCCCTCAGCCTTGAGCTTGCGAGCCTCCTCGATGCGCTGGTTGGCCTGGTCGTGATCGATATCGATCAGGAAGATCCTGGACCACGAGTCGATGGCAGCCTGATAGTCACCTCGTGCGAACGCAGCCTCACCCTCGTTCAGCAGCTCCTGAATCCGAGGCTCTTCAGACGACGCGGGCGCTTCGCCGACGTTGCCGCCTGCACCGGCACCTGCGCTGCCGGAATCGATTGAGAAGGTGTTGGTATCGGCGTCACCCTCGTCGGTGAGCGCCGAGCTGAGCTCGGGCGCCAACAGGTCGTCCGGCGCCGCGAGGGCGGCGGCTACGGGTGACTCGGGCTCTGGGGCAACCGGCGGTGGGGCGGGCTGGGCACCGTTGTCGTCCACCGACCAGGACTGAGACTCGGTGACGAGGTCGGCAACCTCGATCGCGCCGCTCGCACCCTCCAGCCGCGACTGCAGCGTTCCCGCCGGACCGAACTGCGGATCCATCTTGAGGATGAAGTCGCAGCCCAGAGCAGCTTCTTGAACGCGACCGTCACCCGCCAGGTCGAGGGTCTGGCGATACGTGGAGAGAATCCGGTCTCGAGTATCGGAGGCGAGGGATGGATTTCCCGGGTAGCTCATCTGTCCGCACGTCTCCTTGCCAAGCCCCAAACTCTAGCAGAGAACATACTTAGGCATCTTCAACGCGACCAGAAAACGGCCGCAGACGCCTACGCTGAAGGCATCATGACACCCGCAGAAACATGACGACGAGCGACTCTTCACCCACCCTGCTCGCGGTACCCAACCTGAGCGAAGGAACCGATCCGCGGCTCGTCGAAGCCTGTGCCGCCCGGGCGCGGGCCGCTGGAGCACGACAGCTGGATCTGTCGAGCGACCTCGATCACAACCGGTCGGTTCTGACCCTGGCCGGTACGCCGGAGACCCTGGTCCGGGGAACTGTAGAGCTCGCAGCAGCGGCGGTAGAGTACCTCGAGCTGCGCACGCACCGCGGCGTTCATCCTCGACTCGGGGTCCTCGACGTCCTGCCGTTCGTCTACCTCGATCCCGAGGCTCGCACCGAAGCCGTCTCCGCCGCTCACCGCTCTGGTGAGTCCATCGCCAGACGCTGTGCGCTGCCGGTGTTCTTCTACGACGACGCCAGTGACCTTGCCGGCGACTGTAGACGGACACTGCCGGATCTGCGACGCGTCGGCCTCGAATCCCTGACCGAAGACCTATCGACCGGCGCTCTCGAACCCGATTGTGGTCCCACGACCCCACACCCCAGCGCGGGAGTGGTCTGCGTGGGCGCACGGCCGCCACTGATCGCGTTCAACCTGTGGCTCGACGGCGCGCTGAGCACGGCTCGAAGCATCGCGGCGTCGATCAGGGAGTCCGCAGACGGCGGGCTTCCCGGTGTCCGCGCCCTCGGACTGCGACTCGCCAGCTTCAATCTCTCTCAGGTCAGCGTCAACGTCATCGACCACACAGCTACGAGCCTGCCCGAGCTCGTCGAGAGAGTGCGGGGCGAAGCGGCAGCCAGAGGGGCTCGTGTGACGCGCTCCGAGCTGATCGGGCTCACTCCGCGGGCCGCTCTCGCCGGCGCTGGCGCCGAAGAACTCATGCTGCCCGCCCTCGACAAACGCCAGATCATCGAGTCGCATCTCTAGGAGCACTCGAGCGGCGGTCTAGCTGGTCGGCGTCGACTCCGCCAAAGCCTCGAGAATCCGGCGCGCGGCGCCATCAAACGAGCCGGACGACATGGTCACGACCACCGTCTCGGGTTGCGCGCGCTCCAGAACTCGCTCGAGCACCTCGCCGGCTTCGGCGCACGCTACCGCGTCGATGCCGAGCTCACCCAGACGCTTCGACAGCGCCTGAGTATCGAGCCGCTCTTCTTCCTCGAGTCGGCCCGCATGGAACACAGATGCCAGCACGACGGCGTCCGCACCCTCAAAGGCGGCCACATAGGAATCGAGGAACTCCGCTCGCGCGGCTGTCAGACTCCGCGGTTCGAAGGCAACGACCAGCCGTCGTCGGCCGAATCTGCGGCGCAGGCCTTCGATGCCCCCGGCCACCTCGGTCGGATGGTGGGCAAAGTCGTCGACGACCGCAACGCCTCCAGCTTCGCCCAGCAGCTGAAGCCTTCGCTGAACCCCACGAAAGGAGCCTAGAGCATCCGCGATGGCATCAGGCTCGGCGCCCAGGGACATTGCGACTCCGAACGCCGCGACTGCGTTGCTGACGTTGTGGCGCCCCCAGATCGGCATCTGCACCCGAACCGAGCCAGTCTGTCGATTCTGCGAACAGCCCTCACCCCAGCTCAGGCGAAACGAGGTCCCCTCTTGCGAAGCCTCGAGTTGGCACGCCACGAGATCCCAGTCGACCCCGTCTTCACCGTCGACGGCAACTCCGTACGACAGCACTGCTCGACAGCGACCCCGCTCACGAGCGGATGTCGAGAACGTCCTCACGAGCTCGGATTCGCCGCAAGCGAGGAGCAACCCTTCTCGAGACTCGAGATCGGTCACCAGCTTGTCGAAGGCTTCGAGAAACGCTTCTGGCGTCGGATAGAGATCGGCATGGTCGTACTCGAGCGACGTCACGATGAGCGTGTCGGGGCGGTAGTGGAGAAACTTGGCTCCGCGATCGAAGTACGCCGCGTTGTACTCGTCGCCCTCGATGACAAACGGCTCACCCTGGCCGAGCTCGAAGCTCGCAGGTAGATCAATCGGCGCGCCGCCGATCAAATAGCCTGCCTGGAGACCCAACCGGTCGAGCAGGTAGGCCGTCATGGCGGTCGTCGTCGTCTTGCCGTGGGTACCCGCAGCGACGATCGGGCGACGACCGGCGAGGATCCAGCGGCCGAGCGCCTGCGGCATCGAGATGCGCTCGACTCCCAGGGCCTCCGTGGCGAGGGCCTCGGGGTTGTGCCGGGGAACGGCGTTTCCCACGATGACCAGATCCGGCTTCGGCTCGAGATGAGCAGCGTCGAAACCGACGACAGGCTCGATGCCCGCAGCCTCCAGCAGATCGCTCATCGGTGGGTACAGCGGGCCGTCAGAACCGCGAACGTGATGCCCCAGCTCCTTCAGAAGGCAAGCCAGCGGCGCCATTCCGGTACCGCCGATCGCGATGCAGTGGATGTCTATCGGGCGCTCGGTCACGGGGGGCGACTATAGACGACCCTCCAACCCGAACCGCGACACCGATCGGTCCCAAGGCCGAGAGCGGGCGGGTCACCGTGGTGGACGCGCTCGCTATCGAACGGGAATTCCGAGGCAAGGACCACCGGTTGAGATCCAGTCGAACCCACACCACCGGGTCGCCGTCCGAAACCATGTCGTAGTAGCATCAGTCGATGAGAAGGCCGAGGCCGTCAGGCGCTCGACCTTTCGCGAGCTGCCTCGAGCCCCCGAGAGGGAACCTCGATAACCGCGCCTACTCCGACATTCGAGTCGAGACTGCGGACCGAGGCCTTGACGCCGCAGGAGCGGCACCGGCCAACCCGAACTGGCCGCAGGCTCGTTGGCCCCGAGCACCATTCCCTGATTCACCATCGACAAGAGAACCACCTCCGAGAACCACGCTCGCAACGAGCACCGAACGTCCAGAGGTCGCCATGAAGATTTTTTCCCCTCAGATCGTCCAGCGCCGTCATAGCCAGTCACCCACTCCGCGAGCCGTGATCCAGGTCACGTTGATCCTCGTCGCCTCTCTGGCCGGCGGGGGCGCGTTGCTCGCCCAGCCCAAGGCCGTCGCTCCCAACACGATCTTCGACTTCGGCGATATCGAGCGCGGTCGAGTCGTCACCCATGACTTCGAGATCAAGAACGAGGGTGACGCCACGCTCGAGATCACGCGCGTGCGGACCACCTGCGCGTGCGCCGTCACCGAGCACGACGCCGTCATCGAGCCTGGCCAGACGGGCCGACTCAAGGTCGAGCTCAACACGGAGCTGCTCAACGGCAACTCGAGAGCTCAGGCCATCGTGCTGACCAACGATGCCAACAACCCGAAGCTCACCCTTACCGTCAAGGTGAACTCGGTCACCATGCTGGGGGTGGATCCCGGGTTTTTCCGCTATCGCGTCCACCAGAAGTTCCCTGGCGACGGTCGCGTCTCGCAAACCGTGTGGGCGATCGACGGCGGCGAGTTCGCGGTCACGGCTGTCGAGAGCGACAACCCGCACTTCACGTTCGATTTCGAGGAAGCGGCCGACGACGAGCGCCGGCCGAATACCCAGGGTTCTCAGTGGCGCGTCAATGCCTACCTGAGCAACAACGCGCCGATCGGCCCCATCACCGGCTACGTCAAGATCATGACCAACCACCCCAAGCAGCAGATCGCCAGCATCCCGATGTCGGGCTTCGTGCGTCCGGTGTTTGCGGTCACTCCTCAAGTCATCGACTTCGAGGAGATCGAAGTCGCCGACGAGCCCAGGACCTCGAACATCCACGTCAAACAGTTCGCCGACGAGCCTGTCGAGGTCGAGCGAGTGGAGATCACGGTTCCAGGCATGACGGCCGAGGCTCGCACCGATGACAGGAACCCGGGGCACGTGTTCTGGCTCGATGTCGCGGTGACACCCGAGATGGCGGAAGGCAGCTTCTCTGGCACGGTCAAGGTCTACACCAACAGCGCCTATCAACCGGTGCTCGAGGTTCCCGTCATGGGCAACCTCACCATCCGACAGTCAGCCGACTGACTCGAACGGACGGGCCCGAGCAGACGGGCCTGAACACAGTAGAAGCAGAGCGCGCCACGAGGGCGCGCTCTTTGTTTTGGGGCTTCTGGACCTAGCGCGAGCGCCAGACGTCCGCCTCGTCTCGAGGCGCCGCAGGTCCCCGCTCTCGGCGCTCGCGGACCGCTTCGACTTCTGCCATCACCGGCTTCAAAGCCTTCTGCTGCTCGCCAACCAGCTGGTCGAGCCCTTGAAGCGCGAGGTCGAGCATGCCGTCGAGCTCGTCGCGCGAGTACGCGCGCTTCTCGCCTGTTCCCTGGACCTCGACGAGCCCTCCCGAACCCGTGGCGACGACGTTGAAGTCGATCTCCGCGGCACTGTCTTCGACGTACTCGAGATCGAGCAGCAAGGTGCTCTCGCACACTCCGACCGACACCGCCGCAACCGAATCGATCAGCGGCCAGCCCTCGGGGTCGCCGTTGCGCAGCGCCACGCCGAACGCCTGGGCAGCGGCAACATAGGCGGCGGTGACCGACGCCGTGCGCGTCCCGCCATCGGCTTGCAGAACGTCGCAGTCCACGGTGAGGGTCAGACCTGGCATCTTGCTCATGTCGATGACCGCCCGCAGTGAGCGACCGATGAGTCTCTGGATCTCGGCGGTACGACCGGAAACGCGACCGCGACTGACCTCGCGGGGAGAACGCGTGTGGGTGGATCGCGGAAGCATCGAGTACTCCGCTGTGACCCAGCCCGCACCACTATCGATGCGGAAAGGTGGCACTCGGTTTTCGAGGGACGCCACCGCCAGCACCCGCGTGTCGCCACAGTCGATCTGTGCCGATCCTTCAGCAAACTTGACCGCATCGAGTTGAATTGCCACGGGTCTCAGCTCGTCATGGCCTCGCCCATGGGGCCGTTGATAGTTCCCCGGGCCCAAGGCCGCGCCCCCTGGGGTCGTCGTGTCTTTGTTCATGTTCGTGTCCTTCCTGGCTGAGCGGTCGACCAGCTAGGGCTAGCCGCGTAGTGTGTTCGTTGGCCGAGCCGCAAGTCCGTCGCCGTTTGCTCGGTACCCAGCCCTCCGGCGGTCGCCGCTTGGCCGCACGAAACTGAGCGAGTCATCGAGAGGAGCGCCGGTCTCGGAGTGCGGATCGGTCGACGGGACCCTAACCGCTGGTGGGTCGCGCCACCCATCGTGTGCTGGGAGGCTGCGGCCGGGTGCCCTCGATCTGCCCGGCCACGGTTCGCCCCTGTGTCGAGCCCCACATGATCGCCACGCGTTCGACCTCGTCGAGGTTTTCGGCAAGGGTGTTGATCACGGCGTACGTCATCAGGATCTCTTCTCGGCTACCCATCTGCGGCACCCCTTCCGAAGCCTCCTGGCCCAGCGAAACGAAGTGCGACCCATCCGGACCGGGGTCAATCGCGAGCAGCACGGTTCCTTCGGGCAGGGGCGAGTACCACTCCTCGTTGACCGGCCCCCGAACCAGGGCGTCCACCAGCGCACCTGCTCGCTCTTGGAGACCTTCGACGAGCTCGAGCTCTTGGCCTTCCGCTTCGAGGAGTCCTTGCGCGCCTGCAAAATAGAGCGTGACTGGCCAAGGCTCGAGCGGCTCGACCTCGATGGCTTCGGCCTCGGTTTCGACGACCGCTTGCTCCTGTGGCTCCTCCGAGGGACCAGGCCGAAGGACCAGCAGGGCCACGGCCAGAATCACCAGCAGGGCAGCTGCAATGACGATCGAGGAGGCGACTCGTCGGCTCATGAACAGCTCGTGCGAGAGCCGAGCGCCCTGCCGGTGCGCTCACACGTCACGGGCGGGCACCTGAGATCTGTTCCGAGACCGCGTCGTCTCCTGCGCTGCGCAGCTGGCCCAGTCGGAACCGTCCGATGGCGTCCACCACGGCATCGACGAGACGCAATCGATACGAAGCGTCGAGTAGACGCTGCTCCTCGTCGGGATTCGAGAGAAAGCCGAGCTCGACCAGAACCGCTGGCATGGCCGCTCCCATCAGGACCCTGAACGGCGCCTGCTTGACCCCTCGATCTCGGAGATCGAGCTCCTCGTTCAGGCTCTGTTGGACCAGGCGAGCGAGGCGCTGGCTCTCGGTCAGGTGCCCGGTCTGAGCCAGATCCCACAGCATGAGCTGCAGGCCCAGAACGTCATCCGTCTCGTCAGAGGCCGGAAGATCCAGCGGATCGACCGCCTCGTCTTCCGGGACCGGGCTCATGCGGTTTTCGAACTCGGCTCGGCGAGCTGCCAGCTCGTCACTGGCTTCGCGATCGAGGAAGTAGGTCTCGGCCCCACGGATCGACTGGCCACGCGGCGCCGAGTTGAAGTGAATCGACACGAACAGGTCGGCGCGGTTCTGATTGGCTATCGCGCTTCTCGAGTCGTGATCGATCACCACGTCGGTATCGCGCGTGAGGATCACCCGGACCGGAAGCCGATTCTCGAGCCGCCGCTTGAGGGTGCGGGCCACGAGCAGCGTCAGGTCCTTCTCCAGGGTCCCCGCCGGCCCTACGGCCCCAGACTCCTCACCGCCGTGGCCCGGGTCGAGCACGATCTTGTACACGCCATCGTCGTTGACCAGGTCGCGCAGGGCGTCACGCGGCGCTGGACCCGCCGACGCGGCCGCGGCACGCCTGCGGGCAATGTCGATGACGACCTGAATCCGATTGCCACGATCGACACGGTAGGGCGCGGCGGCTTCGGCGTTCGGACTCAAAGCCACCGATACGCGATCACCCGCGGCCCTGACCGAGCGGATCAGCGGATCATTGCGCGGCAGCTTGCCCCTGGGATCCAGACGATCTCCGGGAAAGATGATGTCGAGCCCGTCGTCGCGCTCACTCACCCGGTAGTAGGGCTCTTCGTCGAACAGGAGAACCAGGTGAGATACACCGGCAATCGTCACGTGATCGAGCTCGACGGGAAGAACACGCCCCTCACGCCGCTCGATCTCCAGGAACTTGTCGGACCGCGACCAGTAGAAGCGAAAGCCGGCGCGCTCCGCGTAGGCCTTTTCGAGAAAGTCGACCGGAACCTGAAGTCCCCCAATGCGCATCAACGGCTCGCGCTGCAGAGGAATGATCTCCTCGCCTACGGTCATGACCTTGCTCTCGGGGCCGATGATGATGTCGTCACCGAACAGCTTCAGCGTGTGGCTCTGCTGCAGAGGGCCGACGATCAACTCGCCGCCGAGCAGGCGGACGACTTGCGCGAGATCGACGAGATCGCCTCGAAGGGTGGTCGTATAACCCAGGGGAACCCGGCGCGTCCCGAGCTGGAGCACACCAATCCCGGTCTCGAGAACGCCTTGGGTGACCTCGTCTTCGTCTTCCGTCTCTTGTCCGATTGTCGGGCTGGCGAGCAGACCAGATGCGAGGACAGCCAGCAGGGCGACGATGACGAGAGCCGCAGAGGCAACGAGCCTCGGAGCCCCGACCTTGGGGTCTCCAGCGCCCGTTGGGCGAGCACCATTCAGAGCACCAATCACGGGTTGAAACGATACCACCGGAAGGAGGCTGACATGAGCCCCGCGGGCCGGATTGCGATCCACGGCCAAACCACGGCGTGTCAGAGCTACCCCGACCCAGTGCCGTCCCTCCGAGATTCGAGAGGGGCGGACCACCATCGACCCCGGATTGATCTGCGAGTCCGGTACTGGGACGTTGCATGCCTCGCAGGTTCAGCTACTCTGGCGCTACGGCAGCGAGCGATGCGCTGACACTCCTGTCCCAAATTCTCACCACGCCCGCGATGACCGCTGACAGCAAACCAGACGATCGACCCACACCACTGACATGGTGGAAACCGCTGCACCCGCCAGACGGTGCCTGCCTCCTGGGTCGGATGGGCCACCTCGAACTGACACTGATGCGCAATGGTTCCGAGTGGCTCATTCATACGGACTGGGCCGAGGAGAGGGTCGACACCCCGTCCTGGGAAGACCTGCCAACACCGGCATCACGTCTCGAGGACGCCGCTCGTTTTCTCTTCAGGGACTCAGCCGATGCCCTCGAGCTGCGACCCGTTCTTGCCGATCGCCCCGTGATCGCCAAGCCGCGCACGGAGGTCACCATCCCCGGCGACAACGACACCGTCGTCTACATCGGAACACCCCTTTGGGTTCAGCTGCGCGAACAGCACGACAACGATCTGCTGGTCGAGTATCCCCTCGAACGCCTCTCGAGGACCTGGTTCGGGCGCAACGCGATGGACGGAGACGTCTGCTACTCGACGCAGACCTGGGCACGTCTCGCTCTCGAGAACTTTCCCTTTTTGCCCGACTACGCCATGACGCGGGTGCGAATCAGAAACCACACGAAGCGACCGCTGAGCTTCACTCACATCAGACTGCCGGTGGTCTCTCTGTCCATCTATCGCGATGCAGACGATCGCTTCGTCACCGAACCGATCACGCTGGAGCAGAAGGACGATGGCCTCGCCGCGATCGAGGTCGATCCTCTACCTCGAGACTCGAAGCACGAACAGGTCGGTGATCGACGCCAACCGCTACCCAGCGGCTCGTTGATGAAGGCACTCGACAGATTCTTCTGATTCGAAAAGCGACAACTCGACGACCCTCGACACCGTGAACCTCTCCCGACAGAACGAACCATGACGGACTGGCTGAGCTCAATCGACTGGACCTCGGTCCTCGACAACGTCCCGTGGCAAAACGCCATCGCGGCAGTCATCGTGGTCGTCATCGGTCTCACGCTCAGCCGGCTGGCGCGGACCGGCCTGAGAGCGCTACTCGACGGCCGAGTTTCGAGGGCACATGCTCTCCTCGCACGGCGCGTCGTCACCACCGGCATCCTGGGCCTGACCCTCGCTGCTGCTCTCGATCAGCTGGGCGTCCAGCTCTCCGTGTTGTTCGGTGCCGCCGGCATCATCACTCTCGCGCTGGGGTTCGCGTCGCAGACGTCCGCCTCCAACCTGATCTCGGGCATCTTCCTCATCGGCGACAACACGTTCTCCGTGGGCGACACCATCACCGTGGGTGGCACCACCGGCGAGGTGCTCTCGATCGATCTGTTGTCGGTCAAGATTCGCAAGTTCGACAACGTTCTGGTGCGCATTCCCAACGAAACGCTGATCAAGACCCAGGTCGAGACCCTGACCAGGTTTCCCATTCGGCGAATCCAGCTCAGCCTGCGGTTGCCTTTCGACCAGCAGGTCGAGCGCCTGACCGAAGCGTTGCTCGCCGCGGCAGATCGCGATCCGCTCCTGCTGGAGGAGCCGGCACCGATCGTTTCCTACTCTGGGTTCGGGCCCTCGGGCCTGGATCTCAACGTCTTCGTCTGGTCGACCCGCGAGGACTACCTGCAGGTCAAGAACAACCTCCAGGCCAACATCCTCGACGAGATCCGCAAGCGCGATTTGCGACTGGCGACGCAAGAGCACCACGTGACCATCGACAACCTCGCCGAGGACTCGAGTCCGTTTGCCCCCTTGGACCGAACCTAGGCGATCACTAGGTCACGGGTCGCGCGATCACGGCTAGCAAGATCAGGGATAGTAGGTCGGCGTGCCCGGACCCACTGGCCATCCCAGAAGAAAGACCCAGGTGTAGAAGAGCACGATCCACGCCGTCAGATAGGCGATCGAATAGGGAATCATCGTCGAGATCAGCGTACCGATCCCCAGCTTGCGGTCGTAGCGCATGGCAAACGCAAGGATGAGCCCGAAGTAACTCATCATCGGCGTGATGATGTTGGTCGTGGAGTCGCCGATCCGATAGGCAGCCTGGATGACCTGGGGGCTGTAGCCGATGCTCATCAGCATCGGCACGAAGATGGGTGCGGTCACTGCCCACTGCGCCGACGCGCTACCGAGCATCAGGTTGACGCAGCAGCACATCAAGATGAACGGGATGAACACCAACGGTCCTGTGAGGTTCCACTCGCGAAGCAGATCGGCCCCGGTCACGGCGGTGATCGTTCCGAGATTCGTCCAGTTGAAGAAGGCGACGAACTGTGCCGCGAAAAACACCAGGACCATGTAGAGACCCATCGAGCTCATCGACTTCGCCATCCCGTCGATGACGTCGCGATCGTTCTTGATGCTCCCGACCACACGTCCATACACGACGCCAGGAATGACGAAGAACACAAAAATCAGGGCCACGACACTGCGCAGCAGAGGCCTGAGGTCTTGAACGAGAGTCTCGTTCTGGCCGGGATCGCGGAACCAGCCGTTCTCGGGCAGCGCCGTCAACAGCAGCAGGCCCACGAGCACCAGCACCGAGATTCCCGCGTACTTGAGCCCCTTGCGCTCCTCGGGCGTCAGCGCCCCCATCTCTTTTGCTGCTTCCTCGACACCTTCTTCCGCGCGACTCGGGTCGTACGCCCCGAGCTTGGGCTCCACGATCCGCGTCGTGACCAGGGTGCCCACGATCGTGATCATGAACGTGCTCACGAACATGAAGAAGTAGTTCGCCGTCGGCAGGATCTCGTTCTCACCTCCCGGCGCAAACGACGGATCGATGAGCCGTGCGGCTTCGGTCGTAATACCGGAGAGCAGCGGATCCACGGTGCCGATGAGGATGTTGGCCGAATAGCCACCCGACACCCCTGCAAACGCAGCGGCGAGCCCCACCATGGGGTTTCGTCCGACGGAGTGAAAGACGACCGCGGCGAGCGGGATCAGCACGACGTAGCCCATCTCCGACGCAGTGTTCGACACGACCGCAGCAAACACGACGACCATGGTCAGGAGATTGCGCGGAGCACCCAGAACGAGGTGGCGCACCGCGGCCCCCAAGAGACCCGAGCGCTCCGCAACGCCGACCCCCAGGAGAGCGACCAGCACGGTGCCCAGCGGCGCAAAAGACGTGAAGTTGGTCACGAGTCCCATGCCGATGCGCCGAAGACCCTCGGGGTTGAGCAGGCTCACAGCCCGAATCACTCCGTCCTCCGAGCGCCCGCGAGCACCATCGGGACGCGGGTCCTCCACCTGCCAGTCGAGCGCGCCGGCGAGGCCTGAGAGCAGCAGGACGCCAACGCAAATCAGGGCAAACAAGGTGACCGGGTGCGGCAACAGGTTGCCCAGCCACTCCACGGTGTCGAGGAACCGGGAGAACAAACCCGTCCTCGGTCGATCGTGATCGGCAGGCGCCGACTTCTTCTGCTCTGGTGTTTCACTCATGGACGCGGAGGCTAGCAGCGCGAGTCGGGAGTCGGGTCCAAGGTCTGTCTACGGACTCTGCAACGGTGAACCTTCCCTGGCGAATGCACCAGGCGTTCGTCCGAGCTCGGCGCGAAACGCGCCGATCAAGGCGCTCGTCGATTCGTAACCGAACCGAACCGCCATCGCTTCCACCTTCGCGGCTCGGCCACCCAGGAAACGAGCCGCCGCCAGCATGATGGCCCGCCGCCGCCACCGTCCGAAAGACAACCCGGTCTCGCTTACGAACAGTCGCTCCAACGTTCGGCGGCTCGCGCCGGCTCGAGAGCTCAGCTCGTCCAGCCC
>JANQPS010000715.1 GCA_028285365.1 Thermoanaerobaculia bacterium
GAAGTCGGGTGGATGCACACCCCTGCAGCTCGGTCGGCCGGCCGTCGCCAGCAGCCGGGGTGTGCATCCACCCGACTTCGCCGTCAAAGGCGCTGACCATTGTCGTACCGCCCGGTTTGAGCTCCTGCCGGTACTGGTTGGGCCGTTTACGGAGGATCTCGATGGGCATGATTCGCCCCTGGGACTGCACCCGACCCGACATGCGCCAAGACTCGATGGCCTCGAGCGCTTCGAGGCCGCCGCGAGCGGCATGGTGTTTAGCCAGAATCTCCTCCAGAGTCTGAGCCCCACTCGGCAAGCTGATGAGCAGGCCGAACAGTGCGCCGACGACAGCCCGCGACGATCTCGACACGTCCAGGTTCTTGAGCCTCAACATCTTTGTTCTCCGTGGTTTACAGCGATCTCGGAGGATTACTCAAAGCCTCTGCGACCTCCAGAAATATTACCAGGGCCAAGAACGTGGCGGTTATCACAAACCAGCAACCTCTGAAAGAGGCGAGCTGCTGCATCGATCCGCTCCCGTCGCGAGAGCCCACCAGGCCTCGACCTGACGACCCGTGTCCTCCGGGTTACGAGTCCAGGGCAGCATCAGACGCATGCCCTGCTCGTTATTGGCTGCTAGCCTCCCGCCGATGTCTAACGGTGACAGTGACCTCGCGCTCGAGATCCAGGATCTTCGCAAAACGTACAGCGGCGGCGTCGAAGCCCTGCGCGGCATCGACCTGCAGGTGCGCTCCGGAGAGTTTTTTGGCCTCCTCGGACCCAACGGAGCCGGCAAGTCGACGACGATCGGCATCGTGACGACCCTGGTGAACAAGACCTCCGGGACGGTGCGATTGTTCGGCCGTGACCTGGATCAGGATCCGGTCGGCGCCAAACGCCTCCTAGGAGTCGTGCCTCAGGAGGTCAACTTCAACCAGTTCGAGCGCTGCGACCAGATCCTGATACAGCAGGCCGGCTACTACGGCATCTCTCGCGACCAGGCCGTCGAGCGTGCCGAGACGTGTCTTCGCTCAATGGATCTCTGGGACAAACGAGCCGAGCGCTCGCGAGAGCTCTCGGGAGGCATGAAGCGCAGGCTGATGATCGCGCGTGCCCTGGTCCACGAACCCCGTCTCTTGATTCTCGATGAGCCGACGGCCGGGGTCGATATCGAGCTGCGGCGGGCAACCTGGGAACTCCTCGAGCAGATCAACGCGTCCGGGACCACGGTCATTCTCACCACGCACTACCTCGAGGAGGCCGAGAGTCTGTGCCGGAGGATCGCCATCATCGACCAGGGCCAGATCGTCGAGAACACCGAAACTCGCGAGCTCTTGGCGCGCCTCTCCGTCGAGACCTTCATCCTGGACACTTCACCGCCTCGTCACGAATGCCCCGTGCTCGAGACGGCCACTGTGCGTCGTCTTGAGGACGGTTCGCTCGAGCTCGAAGTCGAGCGCGGCACCACGCTCAACGACGTCTTCGCCGAGCTGAGTCGAAAGGAGATCTCGGTCGTCAGCCTCCGGAACAAGGCCAACCGACTCGAAGAACTGTTCGTCCGACTCGTGACGAGCGACACCGAGTCTGCTGGCGACAGGCCTCCCGGTCACCGGGAGGACTG
>JANQPS010000726.1 GCA_028285365.1 Thermoanaerobaculia bacterium
CTCGAACGTCTCCATGCTGATGCTCGCACGCACGGTCACGCGATGGCGCGAGCTCGCCCTTCGCACTGCGCTCGGCGCAGGCCGCGGCCGGATCCTGGCTCAGCTCTTCGTGGAGTCCTTTGTGCTCGCGGTCCTGGCGGCAGGCATCGGGCTCGCCCTGGTGGAAACGCTGTTGCGCCTGCTACGAGCCGAAATGACCGCGATGGGGGCGATCATTCCGTACTGGCTCGACCTCGGTTTGACGCGCGAGTCGGTACTGTGGTCGCTGGTGCTTGCAGTCGTCTGCGCAGTAGTGGCCGGAGTCGTACCAGCGCTGAGAGTCACTGGAAAGAAGGTGCAGCGAACATTGCAGTCGACACAGGCGGGCCGCACCGGGCTGCGCTTCGGTGGCACGAGTAGCGCGCTGATCGTCGCCGACGTGGCCGTCGCGATTGGCGTCCTCGGCTTCGCGCTCGGAATGTCGGACCGCATGCGCGACGCATTGCAGTCTAAAGACCTGGTGGGCATTCCTGCCCATGAGTACGTCTCGGTACAACTCCGTCTACCGGGTGCCATCGGTGGCAACGCCAGCGACGCGGAAACGGACCGCTTTGCCACCCGACTGGTGGAGGTCCATCGCTCCTTGGTGGAACGGTTGGAAAACGAACCCGGGGTGCACGGCGTAGCGATCGGCGACGCGCTACCGCGAATGGACCATCGCTCGCGGCGCACTGAAGTGGAAGGTTTGGAGAGCCCTGGGCAGCGCCGTGGGCGCTATCTGAAGGTGGCACGCGTGGATCCAGGGTACTTCGACGCCCTTGGCCACCCGGTGCTCCAAGGTAGGAACTTCGGTCCAGCGGATGTCCGCGAAGGGGCCGCCGCGGTGATCGTCAACACCGCTTTCGTGGATCGCGACCTGGCCGGCCGCTACCCGATCGGCCGACGCCTTCGCTTCTTGAGTGCCGACGATTCGGAATCGGAGTGGTTCGAGATCGTGGGCGTGGTCGGGCACCTCGGCGTCAACCTTCTGGAACCTCTCGGCAGCTCTGCGATCTACCTCCCAGCAGGACCTGGCCAGATCCATCCGCTTCTGCTCGGCATTCATGCCGGCCCCGACCCGATGGACTTCGTGCCTCGTCTCCGAGAGATCGCCGCTGAGGTCGACCCGACGATGGTCATGGGCATTCCCAACGTCTTGTCCGAGGTGTATCAGGGGGACTGGTACCTCATGCTCGCGACAACAGGCGGTCTGGTTCTCCTGGTCGTGATTCTGGTGGCGCTCGCGGCATCGGCTCTCTTCGCCATGGTCTCGTTCTCGGTGACCGAGCGCACACGTGAGATCGGAGTTCGGACGGCCCTGGGGTCCAGTCGAAGCGCCGTGATCCTGATGATCGTGCAACGTGCCCTCACTCAGATCGCCGTGGGCGCTGTACTGGGCATACCGATCGCCGGCTTCCTCTACTTCAACGTCGACACAGCTCGCGAGCTCACCCTGCAGACCTTCGGTTCCGCCCTCGCCACCGGTGCCGGGGTGATGGCTGCTGTGGCGCTGCTGTCGTGCGTTGTCCCCACGAGGAGGATGCTGCAAATCGAACCGTCAGAAGCGCTTCGGGTCGAATAGGGGTTGACTGCGATCGCCTTCGCTCTTCGAGCGTCACACGGGTCAGTTGCTGGTCCGGAGCGCTGTCGCCACCAAAGGCGGTTTGCCCTTGATCCATGTTCGTGAAAGCCTCACGCTCACTCCCCAGCTCGACAACTCGCGTTTCCCAATCGCTTGCCAGTGACCGACCAGCCACTCGTTACAGACCCCACAGCTCTCTTGGTGCTGTTCGCGGGTTTCGTGGCCCTGGTCTTCTACGCGTCACAGACACCGCCACTACGCAAGCTGTTCGAATTCCTGCCACCCATCGTCTGGGTGTATCTGCTGCCGGTATTCGGCACCTCTCTCGGAATCACTCCCTCCGAGTCACCGCTCTACGACTGGTGTACCGCCACGCTCATGCCGTGCGCGCTGTTTCTGTTGATCCTGACCACCGACGTGCGCGCCATTCGTCGCCTAGGGCCGCTCGCGGCCGCGTTGCTTCTAGCAGGTACCCTGGGCATCGTCGTGGGCGGCCCCATCGCGCTCGCCATCTTCCAACCTTTCCTCGACCCGCAGACCTGGAAAGGGCTCGCCGCGCTTTCCGGCTCGTGGATCGGAGGGTTGTCGAACATGGTCGCGATCAAGGAGGGAGTCGGCTGTCCTGACGAGATCATGAGCCCCATGATCATCGTGGACTCGGTGGTCGGTTACGGGTGGATGGCCATCGTCATCTCGTTCAGCGCCCACCAGGACCGCATCGATCGACGCAACCATGCCAAGCGAGACGTGCTCGATGAGCTCAGCGAGCGTATGGCCAAGATACAGGCCGAGAACGCCAAGCCGATCAACTTGCAGTCCTTCTCGACGATGCTCGGCGTCGGGCTCGTCGGCAGCTGGCTCTGCATGCGCGGTGGAGAGCTCATTCCTGAGGCCGGCTCGGTGCTGTCGCACTTCACCTACGGCGTGTTGCTGATCGTCGTCGTTGGCCTCGCACTGTCGTTCACGCGCCTACGCCGATTGGAAGATCGGGGCGCATCACCCGTCGCCTATGGCGGTCTCTATCTCATGATTGCCACCATGGGCGCCGGCGGCAACCTGGCTGCCGTCGCCGAGGCTCCGCTCGTACTCGCCGTAGGTGTCGTCTGGATCTCGATCCACGTTGCGTTCCTGCTGACCGCCATGCGTCTGCTGCGCGCCCCCATGTTCCTGTTTGCCACTGGAAGCATGGGCAACGTCGGCGGTGTCGTGTCGACACCAGTCGTGGCCGGTGTGTACCAACCCTCTCTGGCTGCAGTCGGCGTTCTCATGGGAGTGCTCGGAAACCTCGTGGGCACCCCCATGGGCCTGCTCTGTGCGCAGCTGATGGCCTGGGTGGCACGCGCCTACGTCGGCGATGCCGCTCTCTGATGAGACCTCGCGACCGCGAACGAAAGCGGTCTGGCGAAGGCAGCTACTTATCTGCTCGCGGCCACCAAACCGAAAAGCTCGCGCCTTCGCGAAGCTGAGAGCGAACGCCGATCTCGCCACCCATTTCCTGAACGAGCTCGCGGACCATCATCAGGCCCAACCCACTTCCCCCGCTCCCCGTGTAGAACGGGTCGAAGATCCGCTGTACTTGCTCGTCGGAAAGGCCTGGCCCATCGTCTGAGACCTGAAGGAGGACACCGGGCTCGCCGCCCTTACCCGGGCGAAGGCTCGTGGAGACTCGAATGGTGCCAGCGTCACCAACGGCCTGGCGAGCGTTCATCACGAGGTTGAGGACCACCTGTTCGATCGCGACGCCCTGCCCAACCACTCGCGCCTCCGGCGCTCCAAGATACAGCTCGAGGCTCACCTTACGTTGCATCAGGCCGCGAAGCAGCAGTTCGATCGCGCCAACCTGTTCGTCCAGTATGACCAGATCCCGGGACGGGGCGTCGTCACTCGCCTCTCGAACGGTGTGAAGAGCGCGAGAGAGGAGTTCTGCACTGTGCCTTCCGGCGCGCTCGATCTGAGCCGCCGAGTCCCCCACGAGTCCGTCGAGCTCTTCTCCAGATTGAAGCCGAAGCAGAGCCGCTGAGCCGCAGATCGCCGTGAGGTAGTTCCGCAGATCGTGACAAAGGCCTGCTGCGAGGCGCGACGCCAACTCAGCCTGCTCCCGTTCCTGCTCGCTACGGACCTGGTCGCTCCGATCGGCGAGAGTCACGAGGTACTGCACCGCTTCAGTGTCGCCCGGTACGAGGACCGGTGCCGTTCGCACCATCGCCCAGCAAGACCTCCCGTTCGAGAGGCTGAGCCGCAGCACCTCTTGATCGCTGCGCCAGAGGCGCTCGAGCGGCGCCGACTCACCATTGCGAAGATGGAGGCGAGTCACACAGTGATCGATCGGCTTGCCCTGGATCTCGCGCAGCGGAAGGCCGAGCAGGCCCTCGGCAGACTGGTTGCAGGCTCTGACGACTCCGTCCTCGTCCATGAGCAGAACGCCTTCGCTCATCGCAGCAAACAGCGCTAGGTAGAGCGCCTCGTTGCGGCGAACCTGTTCCGAAAGCTCGAACTCCCAGTCCGCTCCAATGACCGTTCCCTCGAAGACGGGTCCCTGGTCGGTGCTCTCTTCACTTGGAACCGGGAAGTCGCTCATTCGACACCACAGTCGAGCGCCGTCTGCGCGGACCAGGCACGTGTCGCGCCGCCAGAAAGGCCGAGCGTTGGAGCCACGCTCGAGGGGCCGTGGGTCGACAGCCAGCTCGGCATCCACTTCGCACAGCCGCTTCCCCTCCAGGCTCGCCTTCGAGTCGTAGCCGAGCATCCGCACCAACGTGTCGTTACACGAGAGGATGGTCCCGTCAGCCGCTATCCGGTAGAGACCTGGAATCGCTCGATCCCAAAGATTCGAGTAGCGTCTTTCCCAGTAGGTCGCCTTTTCTTGACGACTTCGAGACTCGAGTGCACGCCTGAGGGCAAGCCAAAGCAACTTGCGTCCGGCCGGAAGACCGGCTTCCGGGTCGATGATGACCGTCTCGGACGCAAGGGCCTCGTCACGACCGAGGGCCAGGATCTCGGAGCCGCTGTGCGCCACGAGAAGAACGGCCGGCGCCTCTCTGAGCGGCTGCAGAGTTCTCAGGACCCTGAGTGTGGACCGCACATCTGAAGCCGAGAGGTCGATCACACAGATGTGCGCACTCGGAGCCGCATTGATCAGCGTGCCAACATCCAGTGCCTGAACGACATCCAGCTCGGGCCCCACGTGATCTTCCGGCAGCTCGAGCAGTTCGGTCAGATCCGAACCCTCGGCGGTGAGGGCGCAAACCCCCAAACGGCGTTCCGGCCACGCGTCCTGTTGCCGCCACTCTGTGGCTGCTCCCAGCAGCCGTTTTTGCGCTCCGGTCATCCGCCAATCCTTGGCATTGTCACGTGACGACACATTTTTTGTCGCACATCGGCGCGCCTATCGGGTTCGACCTTGAACTTATAGCGATGAGACAGTACTCTAGGGAGTCTGCTCCGTTGCTGTGTTGTCTGAGACGAGGGGACTGAACCTGGAGTATCCGGTTCATGAATCCTGGGTACGGCCCGTCCGTCCTGGTTGGGTCCCGCTGCAAACTCTTCAGACGTAGGCACTTCGGAGCCATCCGAGGAGTCTGCATCAACGCCATTCCTCGGTACCAGGGGCGAAGTCCCCCAGGGCACCGGACCGATCGACGGAGTCATTTCGGTTAGGTAGCACACATGCCGTCTCGGATCGTTCTGCGATCTCGAGCACACCTCATCTCGCGGACTCGCACCAGCGAATCCATCAATCTAACCAGTTCTGAAACATCTGGCGTCCCACACGGACGCACTTCTTCACCACCGTCCGACCACACGTCGGACATATCCCTTTTGGATTCAAGAGGAATCCAAGAAAGGAGCCTTCAATGTCACCCACAACACGAACCTTGCGGATCTGCCTTGTTGCCCTGGCGTTTGTTGGGGCAGCGGTATTGGCAGTAAGCAAGCTTCCTGCCACCGATCCCTACCCCGCCACTAGCGGCCTGACAAAGATGGCAAGTCACGGGGGCCTCGTAGGCACCGGCCGCACAGGTGGCCTGATCGCCACTGGCCGCTCCGCGGCGTCGCAACTCGCCAGCCACGGCGGTCTGGTGGGGACGGGACGCACTGGCGGTCTGATCGCCACTGGCAGAAGCGCTACTACCCAGCTCGCAAGCCACGGGGGGCTCGTAGGTACGGGCCGCACCGGTGGCCTGATCGCCACTGGTCGTGCTGCCTCAGAGCAGATCGCCAGCCACGGCGGTCTAGTGGGAACAGGAAGAACCGGCGGGCTTGTGGCCACTGGTCGCCGACCTGGCTTGGTCAAGACGAATAGGTCAGCTGCAGCGGCCTAACCCCTCTCGCTAGCCACGCCGCCGTCGGTCATCCAGACCGACTTGACCTCGACAAGTCAGTTTCGAGGTGTTAGGATACGTGCGCCCTGGAGAAGGAGACGTACGATGTCCGCCCAACCCGCGATCAGACCACTGCGAGAGCAACATCTCCGCAGCCGGGTTGAAGCTCTGATACCCAAGCTCCGGGCACTAGTAGCCCGTTTCGATATCCCCGCCGCCGAGGGCGAGAGAATCGTCGAGCGCACCCTGAGGCTCTATATTCAGAAAGAGCCGTCGGTCCAGAATGACGACATCTGGGCCACATGCGTAGCGCGAGCCAACTGCCTCCACTACCTTCGCTCAATCGCCAGCACTAACGCTGAAGGCGACGGCAGTCAGGCAAAGCCTGTTTCCCAGTCACCGCGGCCCCGAGGCCTAACGAGATGGATAGGCGCTGTGGGGACGATCGCCGGGAAGGACAAGTCTTGGTCCTAACTGCGGCAGATTTTCATCCGAGCGCCCATTCGCTCGAGGGCTTTCTCCGCGGCAGCCTAGATGCTGAGTTGACGCGTGAGATCGCTATGCACCTCCTCGAAGGGTGTTCGCAATGTCAGGCTCGAGCTCTGCGGCGCTGGGAAGGCACATTAGAATCGGGGGAGGCAAAGAGCTATGGGGCCGGCGAGCAGCCTGAGAATGTACTGGACTTCGCGGACTTCGTAGAGGCAGAGCGCAATGATTCAGTCGAGCTCCTAGCCGAGCTCACATCTCGGCCCCTTGGAGCCGGGATGATGTTGGTAGTTGGTTTGCCCTCGTTCCACTCCTGGGCTCTAGCCGAGAACCTGATTGATCGAGCGTACGACCTGCGGTTCGACGACGTCGCAGGACTGATCAATCACGCGTGTCTGGCTGTCGCTGTTTGCCAACAACTAGATAGCGAAGCGTACGGTCGGCCGGCGATCCATGACCTGCAAGCACGTGCATGGTCGCACTTGGGCAACGGCTTCAGCATTCTGGCCGAGTTCCAGACTTCGGAAGCGTGTTTCGCGAAAGCAGATCAGCTGCTCGAACTCGGTACCGGAGACCCTCTCGAACTGGCGATGTCACTGAGGCTACGGGTTGGCCTTCGTCTGAGGCAGCACCGCTTCGCGGAAGGCCGGCGACTTTGCCAAGCGACTCGCGAGCTGTTCGACCAAGTCGGTGACAGTCATCACGTGGGCGAGTCATGGGTTCTTCAGGGTAACGTCGAGCACCGAGCCGACATGCTGAAAGACGCGACCGCCTGCTTCAGCAAGGCTCTAGAGTGTCTCGACCCCCGCGTGGACCCTCACATGCCTCACGTCGTCAGGCACAATTTGGTTCTGCTACTTCATGAGTCTGGGCAGAGCGACAAGGCGTACGCTGAAGTCGACGAGACCCTTAGGGGGTTTCGAGAACTGGGAGACCGACAGGCCTACCTCAAGTTCAAGCGCGTCCAGGCGGCTATCGCAGCGGCAATTGATCTGCCTCACGTAGCGGAGCAATGCTTGCTTGAAGCTAGGAACGGGTTCATCGCCACTGGGATGGCGGCTCGAGCAGCGATTGCAGCTCTAGAGTTGGCGCAGCTCTATCTCCAACACGGGAACTTCGCTGAAACTCGCCGCGTCGCGGAACAGCTCCTCCCGATTCTCCAAGTCAGAGGACTTCACGAAGAAGCACTGGCGGCACTTCTCGTTTTCCGAGAAGCAGCCATCAAGGAGCGTTTGACTTCAACGCTCCTGGATGAGACCGTAAAACTCGTCCAGAAACGGCACGCCGACGCTTAGAGCTTCTACCGATCGAAGCTGACATAGGTGGCCCCCGGTGAGGTAGTCTGGCCTCACTATGCCTAGGGCCCAAACCCCTCGTTTCCTGCGAGTTCTGAGGCGAGCCGGATTTACAACGTTCCTCCTCGGAGGACTTTCGGTGCTTCTAGCCGGGCTGGGGATGCTCGCGGCGGCCGGAACGTACATGAGCATGAAGGCCCAGGCGCTGCCTTTTCTAGCTCCCGAACGCCTTGCGCTGTACTTGTCCTCCTATCCCGAACGTGGAGTCAGCAGAATGCTTGGCTCGGCCGTCTCAACCCAACGAGCCGCGCAGTCCACAGCGTACGAGTCAGTTGCGGTTGTTTCTGAAGCT
>JANQPS010000759.1 GCA_028285365.1 Thermoanaerobaculia bacterium
ATGTTCGTGATCTCGCCGTCGACTCGAAGGGCGAAGTCTTCGATATCGAGTCCGGTGATCCGGTTGCCTTGCTTGTCTTCGACGACGACCTCGAGATTGACGACTCGGACGTCGATGACGTCGGCGAATCCGGGAATCGTCTCCTGGGCTGGCAGCGCCATCGCGAGGCCAGCTGAGACCAGGCAGGCGACTGCGAGGCCTCTGAACGTGCGGGCGTGTGGTGTGGAGTGGATTTGCGGCTGGCTCATCAACCTGCTCCGGGCTGTGGCTCAGGGGGTTTCGAGCGCCGTGGCGCCTAGCGATGTGTTCGGTTCTCGGACCGTCCCTGGATGTAACGGCTGGGACTAGGAAACCATGATATCGAGGGATTATTCCTCGCTACCAAAGGATCCACCAGAGTGCGAGAGCCAACAGGACGGCAAGAACGAGCCCAGGTCCGATCCACAGGCCTCTGGGTTCAGGTTCGGCCGCGCGCTTCTCGCGCTCGGCTTTGAGCCAGCGAGCCGTCGAGCTCCAGTCGTCGATTGCCGGAGCGGGCTCTTTGGGCGCTGGAGTGGCCTGCCTGGTGATGATCTCCACGCCGCTCTCCGCCTTGGCCGGCTGGCGCGCGACCCGCTGCGGCTCGAGCTCGCGGAGATAGTCGTCGAGCTCCGTGGTGGCCTCGCGGATCGTCGGTCGCTCACCGGTCTCAGGACTCAAGCAACGAGCGACCAGAGGACGAAGCTGCTCCGGGAGCGTGCCCGGGACCAGAACAGACGCCGGCGGGCCCTGGGACATCTCGAGGAGCAGGGGCTCGAGGTCGTCGGAGACGAACGGTACGTTGCCCACCAGCATCTCGAAGAGCAGGACGCCGAGAGACCAGGTGTCCGTCGACTGATCGATGTCTTGGCCGTCCAGCCGTTCTGGAGAACGGTACGAAGAGGAGCTGGTCATGGCCGAGGCTCGTCCGTCGAGCGTGGCCGTGCCGACACCGATCAGCTGTGTCCTGCCGCCAGGGACGACCCAGATGCAGGCGGGCGAAAGACCGCCGTGGATTTCGCCCGCCTCGTGGATTGCCGCAAGGCCTTCACCCACATTGCGAGCGGTCCGAGCCGCCTCCTGGACGTCGAGCGGCCCCTTCTCTATCTGGCCGCGCAGCGAGCGGCCCGGCTCAATGCCCCAGGCGATATAGGAGTTCTTGCGATCGGGCGTCGTCGAATCGAAGAGCGGGGCTACCGCTGAGTGTTCGATGTGAGCGAGTCGGAGCGCTCGGTCGTAGACGATGCGACGCTGCTCCGCGGAGTCAGATACGTCGTCCAGGGGGGCTATGACGACTTCTTCGAAACTGTCGTGGCATGCGGCTCGATAGAGGGGACTACACAGCTCTCCCTCGAGCGCGGGGAGTTCCTGCTCGATCGAGTAGTAGTAGAAGTCGGTGCCGACCTCGAGCTTAGCCACGGGGGCATCATAGTGGGCGATGCTGGTGGAAGGCTGCGCCGACTGTGTGAGACTGGTCCCCGGTCGATCGGCGAACGACAACGACGGCGAAACAAGAATGGCAGGCTGCGCGTAGTGAGGAACATGGCTAAGTTCCTCCTTTGGTTGATCCTGCTGATCCTCTGCTGGCCGTTGGCTCTGATCGCGCTGATTCTCTATCCGGTCGTCTGGCTGCTGCTGCTGCCGTTCCGGCTCGTCGGTATCGCCGTTGACGGAGTCTTCTCGCTTCTCAAGGCGATCGTGATGCTCCCGAGTCGCGTTCTCGGAGAGTCACCCAATCGAGCCGAGGCCTGAACGGGGCCTGAGTCAGCCGATGGCCTTGATGAGGCCGTCAGCAACGGCGTCGTCGAGGAACTGCTCGGCGAGGTCCCACAGTGCGCTGGCCCCGTCGTCGATGGCTTGGTTGCGTTGCACCACTTGCTCACGGCTGATGCCG
>JANQPS010000769.1 GCA_028285365.1 Thermoanaerobaculia bacterium
CGGAGCGTGGAGTGCAGGACTCCGTCGTGTGGATCGGTGCAGGGCGGCTCGGGCTGCCAGCCGACGCGCTGTTTGCCATGGCGCTGGGGTGTGACGCGATCAACGTGGGCCGCACCGCCATGCTCGCCATCGGCTGTATCCAGGCTCAGCGTTGTCACGACGGTCATTGCCCGACGGGAGTGGCCACGCAGAATCAGTGGCTGATGCGCGGGCTCGATCCCACCCACAAGGCCTATCGCACCGCCAACTACGTGATGAACCTGCGCAAGAACTTGCTGCAGCTGAGTCATGCCGTCGGAGTGGCTCATCCCGCACTCGTCACCACCGACGACTTCGAGATCCTCGACGACTGTCTGTCCTCGCGATCGGCTCGAGAGCACTTTGGTTACGAGGAGGGGTGGGCCCGGATCCCTGCGGCCGAGGTGGAGGCTGCCCTAGGCACGCCCTAGGTAGCACGGAGCCGGTTCAGGTCTGCTGAGTTGGCGTCGGCGACTCAGCTCGGGTTTCGGTTTGGCCGCTACGCCTACTCATGCGAATCGCCAGCGCGACCGGTAGCGGGAAGAACAATACGAGGACGACGAGGCCGACCGCGAGCACCGCTTCGAGGCCGATGCCCAGAAGCGCGGCTCGTGCCAGCGGACGCTGCAGGTGGGCTCGCGCGATCGAGTGCCCGATCTGGGGCCCGGTCACCTGTTCGTCGCCTTCCGGGTCGGTGCTCCGCAGGTTCTCTATGACGGGTGTGAGCCAGCGCTTGCGCGTTGCGTCGCGCTGCCGCTCGATCAGGAAGTCGATCAAGCGCTCGGTACCGCCTTTAGCGAGCATGCCGGCGATCCGCCCTGCGCCTCGTGGCGTTTCTTCGGTGACGGCTGCGCCGCTCCCGTTACCGTCAGAACTGGCGTCGGAATTGCCGTCTGAACCGGGTTCTGAATTGTTGCCGTCGGTAAACGTCAGCTTTTCGATCGCGCCACGGGCGCGCACGAGAGCGTCTTCCGAGAAGCGGTCCAGGAGGCCGTCGATCTCGTCGATCTGGTACGTCGTCTCGCCCTCGGCCAGAGCCAGAGCCAGCGCATGCTCTTCTGCCATTCCTTCCGGAGGAGCCGTGGCGCGCAAGGCGCTCCGGGCTGCCGCGAAGGCCAGTCCGGTAGCCGGTCGCAGCACTTCGTCGCGCATGACCACCTTCTGAGCACCCACCGCTGCGCCGATGATGGCGCCAGCGCCCGTCGACAGTAGAGGCACCGAGACCCACCAGAACGCCAGCGTCAGGAAGGTGAACGCGACGACCGCAAACCCGCCCTGTTTGCCCACGATGCGCAGCAGCCATCGGTGCCACAGCACCGTGAGGATCAACCCGACGACGAGGCCACCCACTGCAAAGACGACCGTCCACACCGCTGCCTGGAACCCTGCACTCAGCAGGAAAACGGCGACGTCGAAGATTCCAGACCAGCTCATGACCTGTCTCAGAGTCTAGCCGCGAGTCGTTGGTAGACAGTGACAGAGTAGACAGTGACAGAGAAGAGAGGGAGATCTGTCGGCGCTCCGCTGTCGCATTCCCTGCATGAGGTGAGCTCGAGCTCTTCAAGCAGGATTCAATGCGTTTCACACGTTGGGTGTCATGCCGAGGGAGTGCCGGCCGGGATCTTCGCCCGCCGCGGAGTGTTCGACCGGCATGGAGGAAGTACCTCGGCGGTGTTGCCAGTGAATACCACCACAGGACCGTCACAGGGCCGTCGTCGCCACCGCCGCCCCCTCAGAAGACACTCAGGGCATACGTGACCGCGCAAGGATCCCAGCGGAAGGCCTTTGGCCTGGGGATGCGGGTGGTGCCGGCTCACTGGCCAGCGGAACGACCGCCGAGCTAGTTCGTCGAGTTGAAGTCTCGTCCTTCCTCGAGGATGCCGATCACGGTGTCGAGGTTGCCCTGATTGAGCTGGTCGGGTGCCTGTTTGCGAGCCAGCCTGGCGTATTCGAGTGCCTGCTTGTATTTGCCCTCGGCGGACAGCGCGCGCGCCATCCCCACCGCGATCGGCCACGTGTCTTTGCCGAACCGTTCGTTGTTGAGCTTGAAGACCTCGATTGCGTCGGCGGTCTGGCCCTGGGTCTGCAGCTGACGCGCGTAGCCGTGGATCTGGGTCGGGGTCGCCGTGGTGTGTCGCAGGGCCTGCATCATGACGGCCTTGGCGTCTGCGCTCTTGCCGAGCGCTCCCAGCACCTGACTCTTGTTCTGGAGGGTGGTGAAGTTCTCCTGGCCGACAAAAGGTGTGTTGATCGCGACTTCGGCCCATTGCAGGGCGGTCTCGAGGTGGAAGTTGTTCTGAACGCAGAACTGAGACGCTGCAACCCAGTTCTGCCAGTTGAAGCCCGGGCTGTTCTCGAGCTCTCGGCTGATCTGTGCGAAGTAGAGCTCGCCTAGATCTGGAACGCTGATCTCAAAAGGCACGGCAATTTCTTCCCAGCGCAACTCGGCCGTGGCCCGATCAGCTTGGCGATCGACGAAGTCGTACGTCAGCCACTCGCGGAACGACGCTTTGCGAGGCTCGAGATCCACGCGCAGGGCGTCCTGAGCCGGGTCGTAGAAGAAGCTGCCCCAGGCTGTCGAGTTGTTGGAGAGGATCAGTGTCCACTTGTCTTCGCCCACGATCATGTGGAGGCCGTACCGTCCGGCCGCGAGCTTCTCTCCCTGAATCAGGACGTCGTGGCTGACACTCAGGACGGTGTTCTCGTTGGCTCCCGCGCGCCAGGGGCCAGGGTTGCCGTTCCCGAATCCGAGGTTGGTGAGGCCATAAGGCACCAGCTGCCCCCAGATCTGCCCACGCCGATCTTGACCGTTGGGAGCCGTGACGTCGGGACTGGAGTAGTCGATGCGCACCTCGACCAGGCCGATGTGCTGGATGACACTTGCCTTCTGGTTGCCGCCGCTAGGCGGCGTACTGATGGGTTGTCCCGAGGCCGTGCCGGTGGCGAAGGCGACGAGGATGCAGACCGATGCGATCGAGTGGGACACTCGAGTCTGGAGAGGGGTGAGTCTTGATGTCGATGCAGGATTCATCGGGAAGCTCCCTGGAGTTCCTGGTTTCCTCGATGTGAGGGCGTTGGCTGAAGTAGTCTCTTCCTACGAGTCGGGCGGTTTCAGGTTGGCCCTTTTTTCGCGACGAAGAGGCCACTTTGGGATCGAAAGAGACGTCTGGGAGACGAGATGGCAGGCAAGTACTACGAAGAGCTGGAGGTGGGTTCGACCTTCGAACACGAGCCCGGCCGCACGGTCACGGAAACCGACAACCTCCTGATCACGTCGTTGACCCTCAACCCGCAGCCGCTTCACCTGGATGCGGAGTTCGCGGCCAAGGCTCTGCACGGCAAGATCCTGGTCAACAGCATGTTCACCCTCGGACTGATCGTGGGTCTGAGCGTCGGTGACACGACCTTGGGAACCACGATCGGCAACCTGGGGTTCGAGAAGGTGGAATTCCCCAACCCGGTCTTCGTCGGCGACACGTTGCGAGCACGCTCTTCGGTAGTTGCGGCTCGGGAGTCCAAGAGCAAGCCGGACCGCGGCATCGTGACTTTCGAGCACATCGGGACGAACCAGCGCGGTGAGGTGGTCTGCAGAGCCGTACGCCCCGCGATGATGCTCAAGCGCCCGGTGAGCTGAGGGGCGTTTCGTGACGTTGCGCAGTCGACTGTGCAGGAGCCTTCACTTTGTCCCGGGCGGCAAAGAGCGGATGCTGGAGAAATCGCTGACGCTTGCTGCCGATGCCCTGGTGCTGGACCTCGAAGACGCGGTGACGCCTGAGAACAAAGACGCCGCCCGAGACGTGGTTTGTGGCTGGCTCGACTCGGTCGATTTCGGTAACAAGCTCCGAACCGTTCGGATCAATCCGATCGACTCCCCGTGGGGCAAGGCGGACATTCGCGCCTTGATGGCCGCGACGCCTCCTGACGCCCTCGTGGTGCCGAAGGTGAGCACGGTGGGCGACGTCGCCGCCATCGATCAGCTGGTGACCGATCTCGAGCGCCAGCGTGGCTCGACCGTCGGAGCCCTGGAACTGATCCTCGTGGCGACGGAAACGCCCACCGGGGCGCTCAACCTCTCCCGACTCGCTCGCGGCCCCAGGGTGGCGGCGGTTTCCTGGGGCGCCGAAGACCTTTCTGCTGCGCTCGGAGCGAGCCGCAATCGAGATGACCAGGGTCGCTACCTCGACGTGTTTTCCTACTGCCGGAGCATGACGCTGTTGAGTGCCGTTGCTGCCGGAGCTTTGCCGATCGATACCGTCTTCGTCGACATCGGTGACCTCGACGGTTTGGAGCGAGAGAGTCGCGAGGCTGCGTGGATGGGTTTTGTCGGCAAGATCACGATCCACCCCAACCAGATCGACATCGTCAACCGAGCGTTCTCGCCCACAGCGGAAGAGCTGGCGGAGGCCGAAGAGCTACTGGCGGCATTCGAAGAGAACGAAGCGGCCGGCAACATGGCGTTCAGTTTTCGCGGCCAGATGGTCGACGTGCCGCACCTGGAACGAGCGCGTCGGCTGATCGAGCGGGGAAGGCTCGCGCGAGCACACCACGAGTAGAAGCGGCTGGGTTCCGCCGGGAGGTTGGGAATGAAGGCGATCAACATCGCAGACGAGCGCCTCGTGTGGCGAGACACTCCGAGTCCGGAGATCCGAGATGGCGACGTTCGCATCGCGGTCAGAGCTACCGCGATCAACCGCGCCGATCTGGCACAGAGATCGGGCCGCTATCCACCACCGCCCGGAGCGAGCGAGATCCTGGGACTCGAGTGTGCGGGTGAGATCGTCGAGGTCGGCGCCGGCGTAGACACTCACCGCGAGGGTGATCGCGTGTGCGCACTC
>JANQPS010000775.1 GCA_028285365.1 Thermoanaerobaculia bacterium
TCGACTCGAGTGCCGTCGAGATCGGCGTCGGAGCACGGCTCGATGCCGGGGACCGGTAGCTGAACGTCCCCCGATTCGATCGTGAGGAAGTCGGCCCAGACCGCTGCACCCTCCCGCACGACTCGCAGGTGATGCTCGCCGCGGGCGAGGGGGGCTCCGGCCTTCCAGAGGACGCCGTCCACGTAGAGTCGCTCGCCGCGAGCGAGACCTCGGAAGACCGGCTTCACCGATTTCGGAGTCGGCGCAGCCGAGGCGGTGGCTTCCGAGCCTTCGGCTCGAAAAACGGGCGCCCGGGCTCCTTCCAAAACCAGAGCTCGTTGACGCAGCGACGGGGCGCGGTTTGCCGCTTCCGCGTCGCGTTCGGCGATCGAGGCTTCGATGTGGAGCCGTTCGGCGAGGAGCCACGCCGCCTGCGGCATCTCCGGGTGCGCGCGAATCTCCGCCTCCACTTCGGCGAGCAGCTTCGAAGCCCGCGCGTCATCCAGGGCGCCCGCCGCTGCGCGGGCCTGGGACAGCCGGCGCTCGATCCGGGTGACGCGGGCGTGGTCGACGGCAGGGAGGCTGCTGGCGCCCGACTCGGGATCGGCCAGCTCGACCCTCCGCGTTCGCGCCCAGGCTTCGATATCGGCCTCGAGCCCGAATCGAGCGCCGGAAGCGCCCAGCCAGAGCAGGATGAGGGTGTGGCTCACCCGGCCACTCTTCCGCTAACATGGCTGGCTCGGCTCGATGACCCATTCGTCCAGACGCCAGCCGAGCGGCTCATCAGGCTCTCGAGGGTAGCCATGCAGCTCGATTTCATGGCGAAGGAGCTCACGGTCAAGCTCGTCTACTACGGGCCGGCGCTGAGCGGAAAGACGACGAACCTCCAGGCGCTGCATCAGGCGGTCAAAGGCGACGCGGCCGGCCGGCTGATGACCCTCGAGACGAAGGACGACCGGACCCTGTTCTTCGACCTGCTCCCGCTGACCTTCACCGACGGCGCCCTGAAGGTGCGGTTGAAGGTGTTCACCGTCCCCGGCCAGGTCATCCACGCGTCGACTCGACGGCTCGTCGTCCAAGGAGCGGATGGCGTCGCGTTCATCGCAGATTCGCGCACCAGCGAGACTCAGCACAACGCCGAGTCGTTCATGGACCTGAAGGAGAATCTGAAGTCGAACGGCCTGACCCTGAAGTCGATGCCGCTCATCATTCAGTTCAACAAGCGCGATCTCCCGGACGTCCGCAGCGACGAGGAGATCGCCAAGCTGGCCTCTCAGGGTCGGGAGCCGGTCTACCTGGCCGTGGCGACCCAAGGGGACGGGGTCGTCGAGAGCTTCATCGGTCTGTTGTACCTGACCTGGAGCGCTCTCGAGGCAGAGCACCAGCTGAGCAAGAAGTTCGGGTTCGACGGAGGCGCCTTCATGGCGGAGGTGGCCCGGCAACTCGGTGACACGCGGCCGGTGGACGACATCCTGGCCTGCTGCGTGGGGGGTGCGCTCGACGTGTTGTCTCCGGAGGAGGCGAACGCCGAATGACCGCCTCCGCTTCCGACCGGACTCTCGACGAGCTCACCCTCGGCTCGGAGTTCTCACTGCCCGATCTGGTCGATCGGGGCGCCCTCGGCGAGATGGCGAGGAGCTTTCACGAGCTGTTCGGCGTGCCGCTTCGCATCTTCACCGAAGAGGGCGCGCTCCTGGCCGACGCGAGCGGCGAGATTGCCCTCTATGCGTACCTCGAAGGTTCTTCCAAGGGGCGCCACGAGGTCCAGAAGCTCATCAACTCGTTGAAGGCGGTCGATCCGGGTGACGCCGGCGAGGTGAGTCTGACCTGCTTCACCGGCGCGACCTACCGGGTCGTCGCCATCACCTACGACAGCCGGCGGATCGGCCGGATGATCCTGGGACCGTTCCTGTCGCCCACCTTGCGCGAGCTTCCGAGCTCGCTGACCGACGTCGACGCCTCGCTGAATCACCAAGAGCTGAAGAAGCTGCTCGAGCAGATGCCGCGGGCTCGCGAAGAGACGGTGGCGCAGATCGCACGTCACCTGAAGAGCGCCCTCGATCTCATTCTCTTCAGCGGGCACAAGGCGCTCCTCACCAGCAGCATGCACCTGGCCAGCGTGAAAGAGAGCTTTCGCGATCTGAAGGCCAAGAACGACGAGCTCCAGGAGGCGTACAACCGTCTCAAGGAGCTCGACCGGCTCAAGAGCAACTTCTTGGCGACGGTGTCGCACGAGCTCCGCACGCCGCTCACTTCGATCATCGGCTACAGCGAGATGCTCAAAGAAGGCATCGCCGGCGAGATCAGCCCCGAGCAAAAAGAGTTCGTCCAGACGATTCACGACAAGGGAGAGCAACTGCTCGAGCTCATCAAGGGGCTGCTCGACCTGTCGAAGCTCGAGAGCGGCACCATGAGCCTGAGAAAGAGCGACGTTCAGGTGCCGCAGCTGATCGAAGACGTTGCTCAGACCTTGCAGCCCGCCGCTCGCAAGAAGGGGGTCAAGCTCGAGCACTCGTTCGACGCAGTCCCCTCCTTGTGGGCGGACCCCGACCGCCTTCGGCAGGTTCTCCTGAACCTGGCCGAAAACGCCCTGAAGTTCACTCCGCCGGATGGCACCGTCAGTCTTTCGTGCGACTCGGTCATGATGGAGGTCGAGCACGACGAAGCCGAAGGACTGGTGCTCCTTTCGAACCAGCGACCCGCCGTGGCGATGCGGGTCGCCGACTCGGGAATCGGCATTCCCGACGGGGAGAAAGAGCGCGTGTTCGATGCCTTCTATCAGGTCGATTCGAGCTCGACCCGAGAAGCGGGAGGCACCGGGCTCGGACTGTCGATCGTGAAACGCCTGGTGGATGCTCACGACGGGCGCGTCGCCGTCGAGGACAACGACCCGACCGGTGCCGCCTTCGTGGTGACGATCCCGTGTCGTCGCGCCACTCTCGTATGAGCTCCCGCCGAGGCACTCGGCAGCTCAGCGAACGGACGGCCATCGCGCAGATCGAGCGAGTGCTCGGCGTCGGTGCGACGGGCGCCCTCGTGGGGATTGGCGACGACGCCGCCGTGCTGGCGCGCCCCGGACACCCGGTGGTGTTCACGGTAGACGCCCAAGTCGAGGGGGTGCACTTCCGCCCGGATTGGCTGACCTGGGTCGACGTCGGCTGGCGTTCCTTGCACGTGGCGGTGAGCGATCTCGCGGCGATGGGGGCGGAGCCGATCGCGGCCGTTTCCAGCCTCGTCTACCCCCGCTCGTTCGATTCGAAGCCCCTCGGCGAGATTGCGCGAGGTCAGGCCCGAGCGGCTCGTGAGCTCGGTTGTTCGGTGGTCGGGGGAAATGTGGCGCGGGGGCGAACTGTGAGCATCACCGTCGCCTGCATCGGTCAGGCCGAGCGGCCGCTGCTCCGCCGCGGAGCGAGGGTCGGAGACGAGGTCCGAGTCGTCGGTGCCCTGGGCCTCGCCCGA